>NZ_JAEHNY010000010.1:0-176873 GCF_016236975.1 Salegentibacter maritimus | reverse complement strand
TGTAAGCTTCCCCTAATTAGAACTGCTTGATTGTCCAAAAATATCATTTTTCATTCTCCTGTCGGTACCGACAGGAGAATGAGTTTTTGCGTATGCTACGGGGGCCATTTTTCCCAGTGCATTATGTGGTCTTACATTGTTGTAATCTTCCATCCAGGTCTCGGTTTGTTCCCTTACCTGATTTAGATCTTCAAAGAGGTACTTATTGAGAACGCCTCTTCGATATGTTCCATTGAATCTCTCTATAAAAGCATTCTGGGTTGGTTTCCCAGGTTGAATATACTGAAAGTCGATTTCTTGCATCTGGCTCCATTCTGAAGCGATCTTAGCAACAAATTCAGGACCATTATCCATTCTTATTTTTTTGGGTTTTCCCCTGCGATTAATCAAATGGTTCAATACCCAGACGACACGTTTGCTAGGCAGTGAAAAATCAATTTCTATATGCAATGCTTCTCGGTTGTAATCATCAATTACGGTTAAGCCACGGAAGCGTCTTTTATTTTCTAGGACATCGGTCACAAAATCAATACTCCAGCAACGATTAGGAGCTATGGGAGCCTCCAGGGGTTCTTTAACCCTGGCAGGTAAACGCTTTTTTACCTTTCGTCTCAAATTTAAACCAAGTTTTTTATAGACCCTGTACACCCGTTTATGGTTCCAGGGCTTGCCTTCACTCCTTAGACGATCGTAAGCCATCCAGAAGCCTTCTTCGCTATGTTCTTTAGCTTTCTGTTGTAGAGCTTCTTCGATAGCAGTATCATCCTTTGGAATTGGCCTGTAATAAAAAACGCTTTTGCTCATATTTAAAACACGGCACGCCCTGCTAATACCGTAACGCGTAAGTTCTTTGGCTATGGTTCTTTTACGGCAGGGCTTTAAAGCTTTTTTTCGATGATTTCTTTGGCTATTTGATGATCCAGGGATAGATTGGCATACATCTGCTTCAGCCTTCGGTTCTCCTCCTCAAGGTCCTTCAGGCGCTTCAGCTCTTTGCCGTTCATCCCGCCATAACGTTCCCGCCACTTATAGAATGCAGCTGTACTAATACCATATTCACGGCTGATCTCTACGGCCGTTTTTCCGTTATCAAACTCCTTTAAAATCTTTGCGATTTGCTGTGGTGAATATCTACTCTTCTTCATAATTACTGTTTAAAGTTATAAAATATATTATACTTTTAAACAGTTCGTTTTTAAGGGTAGCTTACATTGGGAACTTCCAAATATTTAAGTGACGGTCGAATAAATTTATACTTCAAATATAGAATTGATGCTACGGTAGATTTATTTAAAACTGGAAAAATTGATTACGTTTTAGTAAGTGGAGATAATGGTTCAGAAGATTACGATGAACCAACAGACTTCAAAAACGAACTGATAAAAAGAGGAATTCCTGAGAATAGGATTTACTTAGACTATGCTGGTTTTAGAACATTAGATTCTATTGTGCGAGCAAAAGAGATCTTCGGACAAGATAATTTCACCATTATATCACAACAATTTCATAATGAAAGAGCAATCTACTTAGCAGAAAAACATGGAGTAAAAGCTATCGGTTATAACGCAAAAGATTTAGATGGCAAATTTGGATGGAATGTTAAATTGAGAGAATATTTAGCCAGGACAAAAGTTTTTCTAGATATATTTTTTGATGTAGAACCTAAATTCTACGGTAAGAAGATGGAAATTGGGTAATTAACCCAAGCCAACACCACTTCATCGCAAATATGCGGTATTTGAAAAAAATTGGTAAATTCAAAGAACAATCTAACAAACTGACAACTCCATGTGCTAAATTCCGTAAACTTGCGATAAATGAAACCTTTGCTAGCTATTCAAATAATGAAAAAAATCTACCTAAGTTTTTTATTTACTCTATTTTTTAGTTTAACCACGTATAGTCAAGCTTGGCCTTTTACTCCAATGATTAGATTTGGAAATGCCACTTATATTAAATTTGAAGAGCAGAAATTAAATGATTTATCAGGAAACAAAATAATTTTAGAAAAGAAAATCACCAATCGGTTTTTCGATCCATTATTAAAAATGGATAGTTTGAAAATAGAAATAAATAATAAAATTCAAACATTTCATCAAAAGAGTAGAAATGAACCAAATCATGAAAAGTTGGTTTTATACTACAGCAGAAGAAAACTCCAAAACCAAAATTTTAAAATTACATATCTGAAATTATTAGATTTCACTGAAGATTACCTTATTGCCGAAGCCACAATAATTGATAAAATAAATAAAGAAAAATCTAAGGAGATTATTAGAATTAATATGTTAGACTTAAAAGGATTTTTTTTAGGTACAGGAGAAAAGCTCAGAACTTTAGTTCCTATAATTAGTGTAGCTGGCACTCTGGTATTAGTTTTACTTATTTAACTATGAAAAAAATATTCTTTTTATTGATAATCACCTTTCAATCTACCAATTCTCAGAATATAGTAAAATATGATGTTGCGAATTTTTGGGAAGCCTATGATAGAATTGTTACTTCAAATGATAGTTTAGATCAGTTAAGCATAATCCAGAGGGACTTTATAGAAAATGGATCTCCAGGGTTACAAGCAATGATTGACGCAAGAAGATATACTCCAGAACAATATCTATTTGCCATTCAGAATTACCCTAAATTTTGGTCTTCAATTAGAAGACAAACTCAGCAGATTAATTCCTATAGTGATGAAATAGAAATCGGGATTAACAGGTTAAAAAACTTATATCCTTCACTTAGGCCAGCAAAAGTTTATTTTACTATTGGTGTTTTTAGATCAAACGGAACAACTGTTGGAAATAAAGTTTTAATTGGGAGTGAAATGGCATTAAGTGATTCTACGGTTGTAGTAGAAGAGTTCCCCGAAACATTAGATTATTTCAAGGATTATATTGCAACTAATCCCAACAAGAATTTGTCATTTTTAAATATTCACGAATATATACACACTCAACAGAAAACAACAATAGGAAAAAATTTATTATCTCAAACAGTTATTGAGGGCGTGGCTGAATTTATTGCATCATTGGCTTTAAATATAAAATCGCCTAATCCACAAATCACGTTTGGAGAGAAAAATATGAAACAAGTTAGAAAGGCTTTTTCGAAAGAAATGTTTAGTCCTCATTTTAATAATTGGTTATGGAATGATGCAGAAAATACATTTAAAATGAGAGATTTATCATATTATGTAGGATATGCCATTGCAGAAGCATTTTATACAAGTTCTGATGATAAAAAGGAAGCAATAAAAGAGATGATTCAATTAGATTACAATGATCAAAACAAATTAGAAAGATTCGTTAATGAGTCAGGGTATTTTCCAAAACTGATAAGTGCATACCGAGTTACATATGAATCAAATAAGCCTAAAATTAAATCTATAGATCAATTTGAAAATGGAAATCAAAATGTAGACTCGGAAATCGATATTATTACGGTCAATTTTTCATCAAAGATGGATAATAGATTTAGGGGATTTGATTACGGACCATTAGGAGAACAAAATGTTTTGAGAGTCCATGAATTTCTTGGATTCTCAGAAGATCAAAAATCATTAAGTTTTAGAGTAAGTTTAAAGCCGAATAAGAGATATCAATTAATACTTACTAATAGTTTTCGAGATGAAAATGGAATTCCAATAACGCCTTATTTAATTGATATTAAAACAAATTAAAGGCACGGCTACTAACAAAGAACTAAGTTAACTCCCAAATAAATTATCCCATTTTAGATTAGAAAACCTTGTAAGCTAGTACTGATTTCGCGATTGTAAAAGCCTGTTTAAGCGGTTTGTTGCCTATGTTAATTAGAATATTTATTATTAACTATTGAATTTAGCGTGGTTTTTAGATTAAATAGGCTTCATAATCAATAGGTTTCAACCAAGAATAACAAGCAGTGAGCTTATAGAAATAAATACCCAAAGGCTAATACCTAATACAAAGGGTCTAAATCCTGTTTGTTTTATGTCTTTTAGAGATAGGGTAGTACCCACCAAAAACAGGCATGCCACTAAAAGCCTTTTGGAAATGCCGGTGATACTTTGGGTTAGTTCAGCAGGTAAATTAAAGTAGCTGTTTATTGCAATAGCAAGGATAAAGAAAAGAATAAACATGGGGATTTTAATCTTACCGTCTTTTGTTTTAAATAAGAACATAGAGATTAAAGAAACCGGAATAATCCAAAGTGTACGGGCCAGCTTAACAGTGGTTGCTACCCGTAGTGCTTCCTCACCATAGGCCAAAGCAGCGCCTACCACAGAGCTGGTATCGTGAATGGCAATAGCCGTCCAAAGGCCAAATTGATGTTGACTCATATTAAAAAAGTGACCAATTCCCGGAAAAATAAATAAGGCTACCGAATTAAGTAAAAAAACAACTCCCAGGGAAACAGAAATAGTTTTAGGTTTTGCATTTATTACTGGTGAAATGGCCGCTATGGCACTACCGCCACAAATAGAAGTGCCCGAAGAAATAAGATGCCCTAAACGCACGTCTATTTTTAAGATTTTTGCTAAAAGCCACCCCAAAATCAGGGTGGCAGCAATGGTAAATAAAGTAATGTTTAAACCTTCTTTCCCTATTTGTAAAGTTTCGGTGATATACATCCCAAAACCAAGTCCCACTACCGAAATTTTTAATAAAAACTGGATACTTTTATGGGTGAAATTAGGAAAGAGCTGCCCGGCAAATACAGTAAATAAAAATCCTAATACCAAAGCTATAGCGCCACTTATGAGTCCGCTGAAACATACAGCTATTAATACTATAAATATTCCTGTTTTAGTTTTATTAGCCTTCATAACATCTTAGTTAGATGCTACAAAGAACGCGAGAATACTAAGTAACCAAGCAAAGCAAAAAGTAATGGGCTATTCGTTTTTATTATAACCTTCAACAAAAATATTTTCCAGTTTTTGGTTTAGCCTCGATTGAAAGCCCTGTCTTTTTACAAAATAAAACCAACGTGTTATAGAAAGTTCAGGCACTTCTACAACCTTTAGGTGGCCGTCTAAAATCTCCTGGTTTATGGCGTGAATAGAAAGGAAGGCAAAGTGATTGGAGTACCGTAAATAAGCTTTGATGCTTTCTGTACTGCCCAACGTGGTTTTTACTTTTAGCTCTGGAATACCCTGTTTTTTTAAGGCATTGGCAATTACTTCGCGGGTTCCGGAGCCACTCTCGCGTTCTACAAAATCCAGGTCCCCAAATTGGTCTAGCCTAATTTCTTCTTGGCTTGCCTTATTTTTGGTACTTGTCACCAAAACAAGTTCATCTTTTACAAAAGGCTCATAACTTAACCGGGTATTTTGATTTTCGCCTTCAATAATACCAAAATCTAACTGCCCATTTAAAATAAGTTGCTGAATATAGCCCGTGTTTCCCGAAATTAGTTGAAAACTTAAGTCTTTATGTGTATTTTGAAGCAAAGCTGCTATTTTGGGGATTACATACTGTGCAATAGTGGTGCTGGCGCCAATTTTAATACTATCAGGGAAGGCTGGATTTTCTGAAGAAAATTCGTGTTCCATTTTAGTATAAATATCCAATAGACTTTCAGCATAATTTAAAAACCTTTCGCCTTCATGGGTTAAAGCGATACTGTTTCCCTCCCTTAAAAAGAAGGCTTTTCCGTATTCTTCTTCCAGGTTTTTTATGGTTTTAGAAACTGCCGGCTGCGACATATACAGGTTTTTTGCAGCTTTGGTAAAACTTTTGGTAAGTACCACTTCTTTAAAAATCTTGATTTTGTGATCCATAGGGTAAAATTAACCACTTCTTTTAAAAGCTTTACGCGATAATCGAAATTTATCCCGATAACTATCGGAATTCCCAGGCTTGCTTCGAAAGCAAAAAAAACTTTTCCAATTAATACTTTGTTGGCTTGCCACGAGGTAATTTACCTAAAATTACAAAGCTAGAGTTTTGTAAAAGCTTAAATTTGTAGGGTAGAGCAGCGTAAATTTTAAAATTTAGTGCGTTGCTTCATAAAGTCTAAACCAACTAAAAGCTATGCTAGATTTTTCAGCTACCTATACCGACCAGTATCAACTGGCAATGGCACAGGTATATTTTAAAAAAGGCCAAAAGAACCACACCGCTATATTCGATTATTATTTTAGGAAACTTCCCTATCAGGGTGGTTACGCTATTTTTGCCGGGCTTCAGGACCTACTGGAAATTATTGAAAACTTAAAATTTAACGATAAGGACCTTGCTTACCTGAAAAAACAGGATTTTGATGATGATTTCCTGGAATACCTGAAAAATTTTAAGTTCCACGGAAATATTTACGCTGTTCAGGAGGGAGATGTGGTTTTTCAAACCCGCCCAATCCTACAGGTGGAAGCCAATATTATAGAAGCTCAAATCGTTGAAACCATTTTACTGAATTTGCTGAATTTTCAAACCTTAATTGCAACCAAAGCCAGCAGAATTAAATTGGTTTCGGGAGAACGCAGCTTATTGGATTTTGGTTTAAGAAGAGCCCAGGGGCCGGGTGGATATTATGCAACCCGTGCAGCTATGGTTGGTGGTTTTAATGGCACAAGCAATGTGGTGGCCGGCAGGGATTTTAATATTCCGGTTTCAGGAACTATGGCGCATTCTTTTATTCAGAGTTATGACGATGAAATCACTGCGTTTAGGGATTTCGCCCAGGGCAGGCCAAAAGATTGTGTTTTGCTGGTAGATACTTACGATACACTTAAAAGTGGTGTGCCAAATGCTATTAAAGTTGCCAAAGAAATGGAAGCACGCGGTGAAAAATTAATGGCCATTAGGCTTGATAGCGGAGACCTGGCTTATTTTTCTAAACAAAGTAGAAAAATGCTGGATGCTGCTGGATTGGATTATGTGAAAATAGCGGCTTCTAATCAGCTAGACGAGAATGTTATAAAAAGCTTGCTGGAACAAGGAGCCCAGATAGATGTTTTTGGAGTGGGCACCAACCTCGTTATTGGCAGCCCCGATGCCGCCTTAGACGGGGTTTATAAATTGGCCTACTCCCACGGAAAACCAAGAATTAAAATATCAGAGAGCATTGCCAAGGTTACGCTTCCGCATAAAAAACAAGTGTATCGCTTAAGGGATTCTGAAGGGAATTGCGTGGGTGCAGACCTGGTGAGCCTTTTTGAAGAGGAGGAGATTGAAAATATGATCCACCCTTTTGAGCCTTATAAGCAAATGAAGGTGGGGGGCTTACAAAAAGAACCGCTACTTAAGCCGGTAATGGAAAAAGGAAAGAACAAATTAACACCTAAAACGCTTCAGGAAATTGCTGAGTATAGTAAAAGAAGGCTGGCAGAGCTTTCTATAGAATATAAACGATTCAATAATCCGCATATTTATAAGGTAGGGATTAGTGAAGCCTTAAAAGAGGAACGTGATAAATTGATTGCTGCTTACCAAAAATAGTATACATGAAAACACTAATTATTGTAGATCCGCAAAACGATTTTATGCCCGGCGGTTCCCTTCCGGTTCCGGGGGGAGATGAAATTATACCTATCATAAATAAACTTCAGGAAAAATTTGACCTGGTAATTGTCTCCCAGGATTGGCACCCAAAAGGGCACGCCAGTTTTGCCAGCAGTCATAATGGGAGAAATGAGTTTGAAACCATAGACCTTCATGGAACTCCACAAGTGATGTGGCCAGACCATTGTATACAAAATACCGGGGGAGCCGAATTTCATAAAGATTTACAAACGGCTAAAATTGAAGCTATTTTTAGAAAAGGAACAAGTTTAGAAATAGACAGTTATAGCGCATTTTATGATAACAGGCATTTAAAATCTACGGGGCTTTCCGGCTATTTAAAAGAGAAAAATGCAAAAGATCTCTATTTCTGTGGGCTTGCCGCCGAAATTTGTGTGTATTTTACTGCTAAAGATGCTATAAAAGAAGGTTTTAAAGCTACTATTATAGAAGATGCTACGAGAGCGCTAAATACGGAAGACTTTGAAAAAGCAAAAGCAGCATTAAAAGATTTGGGAGGTAAAATTATAACTTCATCAACTATTGAAAATTAATATAATAAACATAGCCTACATTAATCCAAAGAATATAGTCGTTAAACTTATTTTGAGGAGCATTAATGTTTAGTCCGTCAATCCAATCGCTTCCGTAATATTGTCCCCGGGCTTCCAGTAAAAGGTCGTGCCTAAATCCCAATCGATAGCGAACTCCAAGGCCGGCTACGATAGAATAGGTGGTGCCGCGGTCAAAATTCATTCCACCAATAAAAGTTGGAAATACGTTGTTGGGGTCGGTTAGTGGGCCTAAATCAGAATAGGCATCTGCTTTATAAGATACAAAATGTCCTCCCAGGCTTATGTAGGGTGAAAACATATATCCCGAATGGGTGAAATCCCGAATTCTAAAGGGATGGTATTCCAGGTGGATCCCACCTTCAATAATCTCACTTTCTCCGTGCATAGCTCGCAACAATTCACCTCCCCTTGATGGTTTACTGGCTACGGGGCCAAAATGCTCCAGTTTAGAATAAAAGTAATCCAATTCATTTCTAATTCTAAAATGGTTGATAAAAAAGGAGGCCGTTTGCGAATAATGGCAATCGGTTTTATAAGCAAAATTTATATAATGGGAAATTCCTATTCCGTAGCCCGCGTTATTCAGGTTGTTTCTTACGTTCCAGCGTTCACCGTAATCTGTAAAAAATGAAGCCGGACCTGCCTTAACGGCAATTTCGTGCGCAATTCCAAATTGGGAAAATCCCTTCACCTGAAAGAGGAATAAAAAAACACTAAAAGTTAAAAATTTTTTGTAATTGAACATTACCTCAGGCTTGGACGAATAACAAATATATAAAAACTACATTAAGAAAAATTATAATATATTCTGTTTCTAATTTGCTACATTAAGGCCGTTAATATGGTTTGAAAAGATGAAAATTTGAGGTCAGGTTTTAGATAACCTATATATTTGCAGACTAAACACAGTTTTTTTATAAATTATTTGAACTATTACACAGTATGGAACAAAATATAAAAGATTTTCTCGATAAAGTATCGGAAAGAAATCAAAATGAACCGGAATTCTTGCAGGCAGTGCACGAGGTTGCTGAAACTATCATTCCTTTTATAGAAAAGAATAAAAAGTATCAAAACAAGCAATTGCTGGAACGCATGGTAGAACCGGAACGAGTTATTATGTTTAGGGTTACCTGGTTAGATGATGAGGGTAATATTCAGGTAAATCGTGGCTTTAGGATTCAAATGAATTCAGCCATAGGGCCCTACAAAGGAGGGCTGCGTTTTCATCCTTCGGTAAATCTAAGTATACTTAAATTTCTAGCTTTCGAGCAGGTATTTAAAAATAGTTTAACCACATTGCCCCTTGGTGGTGGAAAAGGTGGATCTGATTTCGACCCTAAAGGAAAATCAGATAATGAAGTGATGCGTTTTTGCCAAAGTTTTATCACAGAGCTCTATCGCCATATTGGTGCCGATACCGATGTTCCTGCTGGTGATATTGGCGTTGGTGCACGGGAAGTAGGATATATGTTTGGGCAATATAAAAGGCTACAAAATGAATTTACCGGAATCTTAACCGGAAAAGGGCTTTCTTATGGTGGTTCTCTTATTCGTCCTGAAGCTACAGGTTACGGGAATGTGTATTTTGCACAAAATATGCTTAGTACAAAAGGAGAGTCTTTTAAAGATAAGACCGTTGTAATATCGGGTTCTGGTAACGTAGCTCAATATGCCGCCGAAAAAGCCCTTGAATTTGGTGGGAAAGTAGTGACCCTTAGTGATTCTGGTGGATATGTGTATGATAAAGATGGCATAGATAAAGAGAAGCTTCAGTTTGTTATGGAGCTTAAAAATGAAAGACGTGGTAGAATTAGCGAATATGTAAAGGAGTATCCTTCTGCAGAATATCTTGAAGGTAAAACTCCGTGGGAAGTTTCCTGTGATGTAGCACTTCCTTGTGCAACGCAAAACGAACTGGAAGAAGCAGATGCAAAGAAATTGGTAGCCAATGGTTGTATTTGTATTGGTGAAGGAGCCAATATGCCCTGTACGCCCGAAGCCGTAGAAGTGTTTAAAAACGCCAAAATCCTTTTCGCCCCGGGTAAAGCTTCTAATGCCGGTGGGGTTGCTACTTCAGGATTGGAAATGAGCCAAAATGCAATACGCTACAATTGGACTTCAGAAGAAGTAGATGAAAAGCTCCACGAGATTATGAACAATATTCACGAGCGTTGTGTAGAATTTGGAACAGAAGAAGACGGTTATATAGACTATGTAAAAGGCGCTAATATTGCTGGTTTTGTAAAAGTGGCCGATGCTATGCTCGCTCAGGGCGTAGTGTAAATCACGCTTATTAAAAGTATAAAAAGAGGCTGTCTGGAAAGTCTATTCTCGTCAAGCTGAACTTGTTTCAGCTTCTAACATACTCTTAATTACCAACACGTTAGATCTTGAAATAAATTCAAGATGATGGTTTTAAAACCTTTTCAGGCAACCTCTTTTATTTATCTTCGAAAAGCATAAATTTTTTAAAAATGCTTGTTACTACCCCGGCAATTATAATTAGTGCCTTAAAATATGGCGAGGCCGATTTAATTGTGAAAGCCTATACGTATAGCGATGGTTTAAAAACCTATATGCTAAAAGGCGTG
This sequence comes from Salegentibacter maritimus, assembly GCF_016236975.1. Taxonomy (NCBI): domain Bacteria; kingdom Pseudomonadati; phylum Bacteroidota; class Flavobacteriia; order Flavobacteriales; family Flavobacteriaceae; genus Salegentibacter; species Salegentibacter maritimus. Next base: position 166,220 of record NZ_JAEHNY010000010.1, on the reverse strand, counting down.
CTTAAATCTAAAAAAGGCAAATTTAAAGCTTCGCAATTTCAACTGCTCACCCAATTGGAAATTGTGGCCAGGCATCGCAATCAGGGGAAGATGGAATATCTTAAAGAAGCCAAAGTTAAGCACACTTATACAAGCTTGCATACCAATATGGTAAAGGGTGCTATGCTTATGTTTTTGGCCGAAGTCTTAAAAAATGCCATTCGTGAAGAAGAAGCCAACCGCGAATTATTTGAGTATCTGGAGACTTCTTTGATGTGGTTGGATTTGCATGACCAAATAGCTAACTTTCATCTCCTTTTTCTTTTAAACCTTACGCGATACCTTGGTTTTTATCCCGATGCCGATGCCAGGGAACTCGATTATTTTAATCTTTTGGAGGGGGTTTTTGAGTGGAATAGCGTAAATAATTATTGTATAGATGGCCAAAATGTAGCGGTTTTAAGGCAGTTGTTAGGCATACATTTTGATGACTTAAATACTTTGAAATTGAATCAACAAACCAGGGCAAACTTCCTAAATATGCTACTTTTGTATTACGGGTTGCACATAGAAGGATTTAAGAAACCAAAATCGCTTGCCGTTCTCAATGAAATTTTTAGCTAAATGCAAAATTCAATTCTAGGAGTAATTCTCCTTTTTTTTATGCTTCAAAGTAGCTATGCGCAGCAGGTGCAGGTTTTAGATGAAGAAACTCATGAGCCACTGGCAGGTGTGGCTTTGTACAATACCAATAAGTCTAAAAGTGCCCTCACCAATTTTAAGGGGATCGCTAATATTTCAATATTTGATAGGGAGGAGCTTATTCATTTTAAGCACGTTAACTTCGGGGAGCACAGTATTAGAAAATCTCAAATATTACAGGATAAAAACAAGGTTTATTTAAAAAATGACGGTAACGAGCTGGAGCAAGTAGTGCTTTCGGTGGCAAAATTTGAAATGGACAAAGATGAGGTTCCGCAGAAGATCCTTAGTCTTTCAGCAAAGGATATTATTATGGCCAGTCCACAAACATCGGCCGATCTTTTGGAAAGCAGCGGGCAGGTTTTTGTTCAAAAAAGTCAGTTGGGTGGTGGGAGCCCAATGATTCGTGGTTTTGCTACTAATAGGCTTTTAATAACAGTAGATGGCGTTCGTATGAATACCGCAATTTTTAGAAGCGGAAACCTTCAAAATATTATATCAATAGATCCTTTAGCCATAGGAGATACCGAGGTGATCCTCGGGCCGGGATCGGTAGTTTATGGTAGTGATGCCATAGGTGGGGTGATGAATTTTTATACCTTAAAACCAAGATTTTCATTTGGCGATGATACTTCCGTATCAGGTAGCGCATACGCTCGATACGCTACTGCCAACAACGAAAAAACTATTCACGCCGATGTGAATATTGGTCGTGAGAACTGGGCATTTTTAAGCAGTGTTAGTTTTTCAGATTTCGATGATTTAAAAATGGGGGCACACGGTCCTGATGAATATTTGCGCAACGAATATGTTGTACGAAGAGATGGGCAAGATGTGGCAATTTCAAATGACGATCCCAGAGTGCAGAAGCCTACGGGTTATGAGCAAATAAACCTGCTACAAAAGGTGAAATTTATGCCTCATAAAGATTGGGACCTTAATTTAGGGCTTATCTATTCTGCCACTTCTAATTTCCCAAGATTCGACCGACTTTATAGAAAGCGGGATGGCGCATTGCGCAGTGCGCAGTGGTACTATGGGCCACAAGAATGGTTTATGGGGAATTTTAAAATCAATAAAAAAGGAGATGGGGCATTATATGATAAAGCCCAAATGACCGCAGCTTACCAGTTTTTTGAAGAAAGTCGACATAATCGCGATTTTGGCGAAGATTGGTTGTACAACACTACAGAAAATGTAGATGCCTATTCGCTTAATTTAGATTTTGAAAAGACCTTTAGCGATAGCCGTTTGTTTTACGGGGCAGAATATGTTTTTAATAAGGTGAACTCCACAGGTTTTGCTGAAAATATTTTAACAGATGAAGAGCAAGTTACCGCTTCCCGATACCCCGATGATGCCACCTGGCAGTCTATAGCTGCTTACACTACTTATCAATGGAAAATTCAGGAAGACCTTTCTTTTCAATCGGGGCTTCGATATAATCATATTCTGGTAAATGCCGATTTTGATGAGAATTTATACGATTTTCCATTTAAGAAAGCCAATATTAATACCGGAGCTTTAACCGGAAGCGCGGGAATTAACTGGCAACAAAATAGGTTCATCGGCTGGCGGTTAAATCTCTCTACCGCTTTTAGGGCGCCTAATATAGATGATGTAGGGAAAATTTTTGATTCTGAACCTGGTGCAGTGGTAGTGCCAAATCCAGATTTAAAACCAGAATACGCTTACAGCAGTGAACTTGGTTTTGACTGGAAGCCGGCAGAAAATATCAGTTTTATTGCTACTGCATTTTATACCTATTTGAATGATGCCATGGTGCGCAGGGATTTTAATCTAAATGGAGAAACTGAAATTGACTACCAGGGAGAGCCAAGTCGCGTACAGGCTATTCAAAATGCTTCGAAAGCCTTTGTGTACGGTTTTGAAACCGGGGTAGAGATAGATTTTTCTGTGGCTTTGCGATTAACCTCTCAAATTAGCCTAACCGAAGGTAAGGAAGAACAGGAAGATGGTTCTACCGCGGCCTTACGCCATGCAGCTCCTATCTTTGGAAATACCCATTTGATTTGGCATAAAAAAAAGCTGAAATTCGATCTTTTTGCTGAATACAATGGGCAGTTTGACTATGAAGATCTGGCTCCTTCCGAACAGGGAAAAACCTATTTATATGCCATAGATGATAATGGAAATCCTTATTCGCCTTCCTGGTATAGTCTTAATTTTACCGGCCAATACGAGTTTAGTAAAAAATTGCTGGCAACCGCTTCCCTGGAGAACATTACCAACCAACGCTACCGCACCTATTCTTCGGGAATTGCCGCAGCAGGTAGAAATTTAGTTTTATCGCTGAGGTATAGTTTTTAGAAACTGTTTCTTTAAACCCTAAAATTTTTAAAAATCTGTAGGCCAGTTTAAAAAATGCTTTTCTTTTGAGTTAGCTTTTTCCGTTTTTCTGACCTACTCTTTTCTTAAAATTGATTATTTTCGCGATTCATTGGAAATTTTGAAAAAATGAGCAATAAGTTCCCTGAATATAAAGGACTTGACTTACCTAAAGTAGCAGAAGAAATTTTAAGTTACTGGAAGGAAAACGATATTTTTGAAAAGAGTGTTTCTACTCGGGAAGGCAAAGAGCCGTTTGTGTTTTTTGAAGGGCCGCCTTCGGCAAATGGACTTCCGGGAATTCACCATGTAATGGCGCGAGCTATTAAGGATATTTTTTGCCGATATAAAACTCAAAAGGGCTTTCAGGTAAAACGTAAAGCCGGTTGGGATACCCATGGTTTGCCTATAGAACTTGGGGTTGAAAAGGAATTAGGTATTACCAAAGAAGATATTGGTACCAAGATTTCTGTAGAAAAGTATAATGATGCCTGTAAAAATGCGGTAATGCGTTACACCGATGTATGGAACGATCTTACCGAAAAAATAGGATATTGGGTAGATATGGACGACCCATACATTACCTACAAATCTAAATATATGGAAACAGTTTGGTGGCTGCTTTCCGAAATTTATAAGAAAGACCTTATTTACAAGGGCTACACCATACAGCCATATTCACCAAAAGCAGGAACTGGCTTAAGTTCTCACGAGCTTAATCAGCCCGGGACTTACCAGGATGTGACCGATACTACGGTAACTGCCATGTTTAAAATTACAGATGCCTCTAAAGCTGCCGTAAAAAAAGAACTGGAAGAAGCATTTTTAATAGCCTGGACTACCACACCCTGGACTCTACCGTCTAACACGGCATTAACCGTAGGCCCTAAAATTGAATATGTTTCAGTAAAAACCTATAACCAGTACACTTTTAAGCCAATAACCATTTTGGTTGCGAAGGCACTGGCAAAGGCTCAATTCGATAAGAAATTTAAAGAAGTTGAAACCGAAGAAGAGCTAAAAGCCTATACCGAAGGCGATAAAAAAATACCGTTTTTAATCGGGGAAACTATTTTAGGAAAAGATCTTGTAGGGATAAAATACGAGCAGTTATTGCCGTATGCTTTGCCCTCAGAAAATCCAGAAAATGCTTTCCGCGTTATTTCGGGGGATTTTGTGACTACAGAAGATGGTACCGGAATAGTACATACTGCGCCAACTTTTGGTGCAGACGATGCTCTGGTGGCCAGGCAGGCTAGTCCGCAGGTTCCGCCATTATTGGTAAAAGATGAGCATGGAAACCTGGTTCCCCTGGTAGATCTTCAGGGTAAATTTAGGCCCGAAATGGGCGAATTTGCTGGTAAGTACGTAAAGAACGAATATTATGACGAAGGGCAGGCTCCGGAGAAATCTGTAGACGTTGAACTTGCTATTAAACTGAAAGAAGAAAATCGTGCTTTTAAAGTAGAAAAATACGTTCACAGCTATCCAAATTGCTGGAGAACCGATAAGCCTATACTTTATTATCCTTTAGATTCCTGGTTTATAAAAGTAACAGAATTTAAGGATCGCATGCACGAACTTAACACGGGTATAAACTGGAAACCAAAATCTACCGGCGAAGGTAGGTTTGGCAACTGGTTGGCCAATGCGAACGACTGGAATTTGTCCAGAAGTCGTTACTGGGGAATACCTTTGCCAATTTGGAGGACCGAAGAAGGTGACGAAGAAAAGATTATTGGGTCTATTGCCGAATTGAAAGAAGAAATGACAAAGGCTGTAGCAGCCGGATTGATGGAGAAGGATATTTTTGAAGGCTTTGAGCCCGGAAATATGAGTGAAGAAAACTACGATTTGGTAGATCTTCACAAGAATGTAGTAGACCAAATTACGTTAGTTTCAGACTCGGGGAAACCAATGAAACGTGAGGCCGATTTGATAGATGTTTGGTTTGATTCTGGTTCTATGCCCTATGCACAATGGCATTACCCGTTTGAGAATAAAGAAAAAGTAGAAGCAGGAGACCGCCAGGCCGATTTTATAGCAGAAGGGGTAGACCAAACCCGCGGATGGTTTTATACCCTACACACAATTGCTACCATGATTTTTGATGATGTAGCCTATAAAAACGTAGTTTCTAACGGACTTGTCTTAGATAAAAACGGACAAAAAATGTCTAAACGTCTAGGAAATGCAGCAGATCCTTTTGAGACGCTTGCCGCATACGGGCCAGATGCCACCCGGTGGTATATGATCTCTAATGCTAATCCCTGGGATAATTTAAAGTTTGATATTGAAGGAATTGCTGAGGTGCGACGTAAATTCTTCGGTACGCTCTATAACACCTATTCATTTTTTACTCTATATGCCAATATTGATGGCTTTACCTATAAAGAAGAAGATGTGCCTTTGGCAGAAAGGCCCGAGATAGACCGCTGGATTCTTTCAGAGTTACATACGCTTATTGAGAAGGTAGATAAATTTTATGCCGATTATGAACCTACCCGGGCTACCCGGGCAATTTCAGAATTTGTACAGGAAAACCTTAGTAATTGGTTTGTGCGCTTAAGTAGAAGAAGGTTCTGGAAAGGAGATTATCAGCAAGATAAAATTTCGGCATATCAAACCTTATATACCTGTTTAATTGAAGTAGCGAAACTAAGTGCACCTGTGGCTCCTTTCTTTATGGACAGACTTTACAAAGACTTAAACAATAGTACACATAAAGAGAACTTTGAATCGGTACATTTGGCTGAGTTTTCAAAGTATGATAATAAGTTTGTTGATAAATCTTTAGAGCGCAAAATGGAGAAGGCGCAAACTATTTCATCCCTGGTGCTTTCGCTTAGAAAAAAGGAGATGATAAAAGTACGCCAACCGCTTCAAAGGGTAATGATACCGGTGCTTGACGAACAGCAACGTGAAGAAATTCAGGCAGTTGAAGATTTGATAAAATCTGAGGTTAATGTAAAAGAGTTGCAGCTTATAGACGATGCTTCAGGGCTATTAATTAAGCAGATAAAACCAAATTTTAAAGTGCTTGGCCCGAGGTTTGGTAAGGATATGAAGCTGATAGTCAATGAGATAAATAATTTAACATCTGAAGATATTGCAACCATAGAGCGAGAAGGGGAGATTGCTGTAAATCTTAACGGAGAAATGATTAAATTAGCTACAGAAGAAGTAGAGATTACTTCCCAGGATATTGAAGGTTGGTTAGTTGCAAGTAGTGGTAATATTACTGTAGCTTTAGACGTTAGTATTTCTGAAGAATTAAAAATGGAAGGTATTGCCAGGGAATTGGTGAACAGGATACAGAATATAAGAAAGGATTCTGGATTTGAGGTAACAGATACTATTGAAGTGACCCTACAAAGAGACGGTATAGTCGAGAATGCCGTTAACCAAAATATAACCTATATCAAAAATGAGACATTAACTGCAAGTCTCGAATTTGCAGAGGTAGTAAACGAGGGAGTCGAAGTGGCTTTTGATGACATTACTACTAAAATGTTGATTAAAAAACATTAGAATTATGGAAACTGAAGTAAAAGAGCGGTATAGCGACGCTGAGCTAGCGGAGTTTAAAGCCCTTATAAAAGGGAAAATTACCAAAGCACAGGAACAGTTAGAGATTTATCAAAATGCTTATAAAAATGATGGGAACAACGGTACAGATGATACTGCCCCTACTTTTAAAGCTTTTGAAGAGGGTAGTGAGACCATGAGTAAAGAGGCAAACTCGCAATTGGCTATTAGGCAGGAGAAGTTTATTCGTGATCTAAAAAACGCACTAAATCGTATTGAAAATAAAACCTATGGTATTTGTCGTGTAACCGGAAAATTAATCGCTAAAGAGCGTTTAAAGCTGGTGCCACACGCTACCTTGAGCATTGAAGCTAAAAATATGCAGAAATAACAACTTCTTGCATAGCAATTATACAGCATCCCTTGGCTTATGCTTGGGGATGTTTTATTTAATTATAAATCGGTTTTCTGTAAGCTGATTTATAACCGGTTAAAAACTAAATAAAAATAGTATTTTAGCGGCTTTATTTAATCTTATAGAGTTCATGTCCTTAAAAAAAGCGAGTATTATAATCGTTTTGGTACTTTTAATAGACCAAATTTCAAAATTTTATATTAAAACCAATTTTGCGCTTGGCGAGGAAGTGCCGGTTTTTGATTGGTTTAGGATTCTTTTTGTAGAAAATGAGGGTATGGCCTGGGGGACAAAAATTCCCGGCGAATATGGTAAGCTTTTTCTAACACTTTTTAGATTGGTGGCCGTTGTAGGTATTGGTTATTGGTTGTGGGACTCGGTTAGAAAAAATGGTTCCAGGATTTTAATTACCGCAATAGCCTTAATTTTTGCAGGGGCTATGGGTAATATTATAGACTCTGTTATATATGGTATTATCTTTAACGATAGTTACGGTCAGGTAGCCGAATTTATGCCGGCAGAGGGTGGCTACGGCACCTTATTTCATGGAAAGGTGGTAGATATGCTATACTTTCCCTTATGGCAGGGTAACCTGCCCGAATGGATTCCTTTTTGGGGAGGAAATTACTTTACATTTTTTGAGCCTGTATTTAACATAGCTGACACCGCCATTAGTGCCGGGGTAATATTGCTGCTGCTTTTTAATAAACGTGCTTTTCCAAAAGAAGAAGAAACAAAAAAATAAAGTTAAGCCGCAGCGTGGCCGTTACGGTGAAAAATTTTCTCGAATTTTTTTAGCTCTATAGGCTTGATTAAATAATCTGTAACCAGGTTAAAAGATTTTGCCCGTTCCAAATCCCTCGGATCTATAGAAGAGCTTACTACATAAAGGGTTATTTTTTTGTCAAAAATATTCTTGATTTTAATGAATTCATTTAAAAACTCCCAGCCATCCATTATAGGCATATTAATGTCAAGAAAAATGATGTCGGGTAGTATTTCTTCGTTGGCATTTTCAAGTATAAGTTTGAAATGATCTAAAGCCTCTTTGCCATTTTTGAAAATAAGGAGATTATTTGATAGCTTTTTGATCTCAATAATCTTTTTAACCAGGTTTACGTATATTTTGTCATCGTCAATAATACACGCCAATTCTACTTTTTGCCCCATGAGAATTAGTGTTTAGTGTTAAAACTTAATTTTAAATGTAGTGCCTACATCTATAGTGCTGGTTACCGAGATTGAACCGCCAAGTGTTTCTACCTGGTTTTTAGTTATAAAAAGCCCAATACCTCGCGAATCCAGGTTCTCATGAAAGGTTTTATACATCCCAAACATCTTATCACCATATCGATCCAGGTCAATGCCCAACCCATTATCACTAATCTCCAAAAAAGGAGTTTCGTTTTTCATATAGGTTTGTATAAAAATCACCGGTTTTCTTCCAGGATGTTTATATTTTATAGCATTTGTGATTAAATTTAGTAAAATACTTTCAAGATATTCAGGGATATAGCTAATTTCTTTTAGGTTGTGAAATTCAGCTACGATTTTTGCATTTTCTCGATTTATTAGAGATGAGGTTGAAGCCATTACCCCACTTAATGCTTTTTCAAAGGATATAATTCTGCGTTCTTTTCGCAAAAGTGTTTGCTTGTTTACAATTTCATTTAATTGATTTATAGCCGAATCCAGATTTTCTGAAATATCTGTCACATTAGGAATTAACTCTACTTTGTCGGTATCGGTTTTCGCTTCTTTTAATAATTCTGCAATAAGGCATAAATTGCTGCTGTGGGAGCGTAAACTATGGGAAACTATATGTGCAAAATTAAATAGCCTCGAATTTTGGGTGGCTATGATATCCAGGGAATTCTGTAAGTTAAGTTCATTGATCTTTTGTTTATTGATGTCCTGAAAAACGCCCCTGATTCCTATGATTTTTTGTTCTTCGTTATAAACCGGTTTTCCTGTGGCGCATATCCAAAAATCCTTATGATAGAGGTTTCGCATTTTTAATTCCAGTTTAAACGGAATTCCATATTTCTCGCATTTCTCAAAAGCCGACATTACGGTTGCATGCTCCTGGGGTGCGTAGAACTTAAAATGTTCTTCATAGGGGGGCTGATAATCAAGGGGGCAGTCAATAATTTTTTTGGTAACATTATCCCAATAAATATTGCGATTTACGATGTCTATATACCATCCCCCGGTATTGGTCATTTGTGCGGTTTCATGGTAATAGAAAAAGTTTTCTTCAATGGTATATTGGTCGCGCTTGCTTTGGTGTATGTTTACAAACAGCAACACAGCGGTTTTCCTATTATTGTCTTTGTTTATAAGGTTTCGGCATTCAAACCAACGATATTTACCATTGCTAAGTTTTAGTTTAACTTCAATGCTAAAGGCTTCATTCTCTTCGGTTAGCTTTTCAAAATAAATTCTGAAATCGTAACGATAGTCGCTATGTAAAATTTCTTTTAGAAAATAATCAAAATTAGATTCGGAGAGTTCCGGTTTTCCAACCAGCGTGTTAAAATGTTCTGACCAGCTTACCTCTTTATTCAGAAGATTAATCTTCCAGTAAGCAATATCAAAATCTTCAAGAATACTGTTTAATTGAATGTCGTTTAACATTAAAGAAACAAGAGTTTTGTTAAAAATAACATAAAACTTCTTAATTCCCTAATTTTTAAAGCTATATATCTTATTTGGTGTAACGCAATAATCTAGTGGTACATCGCTGTTGAATACTTCTTTAAATTCGGGCTCGGCTTTAAAAAATGAGAGCCCAATTTTTAGTACATCTGGTTTACATTCCTTAAGAAAATTGTCGTAAAATCCCTTACCATAACCAATACGGTGCCCTTTTTCATCAAATGCCAGTAGTGGCACAAAAACCACATCAAGCTGGTTTGGGGCAATGGCAATACCTCCCTCAGGTTCTGGGATATTCCATTTATTTTTCTTTATTACACTATTGTCGGTTAGTAAAAAATGATCTAATGTATGCTCCTGAATATTGGTTTTAGACAGTACCACATTTTTGTCTTTGCCTTGCAGAATATGTAAAATATATTCGGTAGCAATTTCTTTTTGTTCGGCTATACTAAGAAAAAGATGATAAAATTCTTTTTGCCAAATGGGTAGCTGTAAAAGGTTGTTGGCTATTTCCAGGCTTAATTCCTCTATTTTTTCTTCAGAAAGCCCTAGGCGTAAGTTTTTGTATTTCTTTCGGAGTGCTGTTTTATTCATCTTTAGTTGGGGCTGAAATATGAAAAATGGCATCGCCCTGGTATACAATAGGCGATTCGTTTATATTGATTACGTAGCCGGTATTAACGGCTTTTATTTTATGCCTAAATTTACCATAGGGGTCGGTAATGGTTCCAATATATTCACCTTTTTCTACATGTTTCCCGCAAGGAATTTTTATATGTAATAATCCGCTGTATTTGGCGCGCATCCAAATACTGTTTTCAATAACCACGGTATCGCCAATGGGATCTGGATATTCGAATTTTGGCTGTAACATTTCTAAAAAACTCAAAATACGCATCACCCCTTCTACTCCAAATTTTGCGATTTCTTTATTGCTGTCTCTAGATTTTCCGCCCTCAAATAGGAGTACAGGAATTCCTTTTTTGGAACAGGTTTCACGATAGGATTTTGTGATTGTTTTAGAGTGAATGGTAAATGGAGCGCTAAAAATACGGGCATATTTAATGCTTTGTTCATCCCCACGCTTTACCCTTATTTGTGGGGCATTAAATCTGCTGGCACCTCCGGTATGAAAGTCTAAACAGAAATTTGCAAGAGGCAATATATTTTTTACAAACTGAAATGCAAAGCGGCTGGCCAGCGATCCATTTTTTGTTCCGGGAAACATTCGGTTTAAGTCGCGCCCATCGGGAAATTCTCTACGTAAATTTAAAAACCCAAAAATGTTGACTACGGGAATACAAATAATAGTCCCTTTTTGAGGTTTGTTGATTCCTTTAGAAATAATTTGCCGAACAATTTCTACCCCGTTAATCTCATCGCCGTGAATTCCGGCGGTAATGAGTACCACAGGTCCCGGCTTCTTAGAGCGTTCAATAATTACCGGAACTTCTACCGAGGTTGTCGTGTAGAGTTTGGCCATGTTGAAGTTGATCGTGGCGCTTTTTCCGGGTTTTACTTTTTCGCCCAGGATTTCCAGGACATTATCACTGGTTATTCTTGCCATCTACTAAACGTTCCGTTCTATATATCTTATAATAGATTTAGCGATATCTTTCCCGGTGGCTCTTTCAATACCTTCCAGTCCTGGAGAAGAATTAACCTCAAGAATTAATGGGCCGCGGGCACTTTGAAGCATATCTACTCCGGCCACACCAAGTCCCATGGCTTTAGTAGCTTTTACGGCTGCTATTTCTTCTTCGTCGGTAAGTTCTACTACCTCTGCGCTTCCACCACGGTGTAAATTAGATCTAAATTCTCCATCTTTACCCTGTCTTTTCATAGCGCCTATTACGTGGCCATCTACCACAAAGGCCCTAATATCTGCGCCTTTTGCTTCTTTGATGAACTCCTGAACAATTACACGAGCTTGTAAGCCATTAAAAGCTTCAATAACAGATTCTGCAGCATTTTTGGTTTCTGCCAAAACTACACCTACTCCCTGGGTTCCTTCCAGTAGTTTTATAACCAATGGTGTGCCGCCTACTTGCTTTATAACTCCCGAAACATCTCTGGAGTAGTTGGTGAAAACCGTTTTTGGAAGTCCAATTTTAGCTCTGGAAAGCACTTGTAGGCTGCGCAATTTATCGCGACTTCTAATAAGAGATTCCGATTCGGTGGTGGTAAAGGCCCCCATCATCTCAAACTGGCGTACTACTGCGGTTCCATAAAAAGTGACCGAAGCCCCAATTCGTGGTATTACCGCGTCTACGTCTTCTATATAGGCTCCTTTGTAATATATATTGGGTTTGCGCTTTTCAATTACGATATCGCATTTTAGCGGATCTACTACTTCTACTTCGTGTTTACGTTTGGTAGCTGCTTCCACTAGTCGTTTGGTAGAGTAAAGATGGCTATTACGCGAAAGGATTTTTATTTTCATTGTTGTTTAAGATTGTAAGAAACGTCAGTTAATTCGGTATCTACTATGAATTTTTTGGTAAGGAATTTTCGGCCAATTAATACTGGAAACCTCATTTCCTGTCGTGAGGACAAAGAAAGTGAAATTTTGTAGACCTTATTAAAAATTTTAATAGTAGAGTTTATTTGATATCTTTTTTGAATCATGCCGTTGCTACTGCGCACAAAAACAATATCATAATCGGTAAAAGTAAATTTTTTTCCATTGTAGAGAGGATGTTCTTCATCCAGGAACATACATTCTAAAACCCCATCTTTCTCAAGGATATTCTCGCAATGAATTGATGAAGTATAAGCCCCTGTGTCAATTTTAATAGCGATATCTTCCAGGTGCAAAGCAGGGAAGTCTGCCTTGTCGAAACGCCCAATTACTGTTTTCTCCATACTGCAAGTTAGTAAAATACCCATGCAATCTTTTTATAGAAATTATAAAATTTATGGCTTTACCTTTTTAAATAAGTATATCGGGCAGGTTTCTTTGCTTTTTATTTAATATAAATTTAACAATTGTAGGCGGCCGTAATTTTTAGAGCTACCCATAATAAATTCTACCTTTGGGAAGATGGAAACGCCTGCTTTAGAAGTACAATTACAAACCTTGCCCAGTAGTCCTGGTGTTTATCAATATTACGATAAAAACCAAAAAATTCTATATGTAGGGAAGGCTAAAAACCTAAAAAAAAGAGTAACCTCTTATTTTACCAAGCGTCACGATAGTCATCGTATTGGGGTAATGGTAAAAAAGATAAAGGAGATAAAGCATATTGTGGTTGAATCTGAAACCGATGCTTTGCTCTTGGAAAACAATCTTATAAAAAAGCATCAGCCACGGTTTAACGTGATGCTTAAAGACGATAAAACCTATCCGTGGATTTGTATTAAAAATGAGCGATTCCCAAGAGTTTTTCCAACCCGAAAATTGGTAAAGGACGGCAGCGAATATTATGGGCCGTTTACCAGCTTTAAAACGGTAAATACATTACTGGACCTTATTAAGGGTTTGTATAAGCTTAGAACCTGCAATTACGATCTCTCTGAAGAGAAAATAAGAAACGGAAAGTATAAAGTTTGTCTTGAATATCATTTGGGGAACTGTAAGGGCCCTTGTGAGGCAAAACAGCCTGAGGCCGAATATAACAGTAACATTGAGGCAATTAGGCAGATTGTAAAAGGTAATTTTAAAGAATCTTTGCAACAATTTAGGGAGCAAATGAAGCAGCACGCTGAAAAGATGGAGTTTGAAGATGCCCAGCGCATTAAAAACAAAATTGATGTGCTGGAGAATTACCAGGCAAAATCTACAGTGGTAAATCCAAAAATTACGAATGTAGATGTATTTTCTATAGTTTCAGATGAAGGTTATGGTTATGTGAATTTTCTTCAGCTTTCCCATGGGGCAATTATTAGGTCGCATACCATAGAAATGAAGAAAAAACTCGATGAAACCGATGAGGAGTTACTGGAATTGGCAATTACCGAAATACGGCAGCGTTTTAGCTCTAAATCAAAAGAAATCTATGTTCCTTTTAAAGTTGATGCAGGAGAAGATGTAAAGGTTACCATCCCAAAACTGGGCGATAAAAAGAAAATCGTAGAATTATCGCAGCGAAATGCCAAGTATTACCGCCAGGAGCGTTTTAAACAGATGAAGATTGTAGATCCAGATAGGCATGTGAAGCGCATTATGGCACAAATGAAAGAGGATCTTCGGCTTCAGGTAGCGCCCACTCATATAGAATGTTTTGATAATTCCAACATACAGGGAACAAATCCTGTAGCCGCCTGTGTGGTTTTTAAAAATGGAAAACCAAGTAAAAAAGATTATCGTAAATTTAATATTAAAACCGTAGAAGGCCCCGATGATTTCGCATCTATGGAAGAGGTAGTCTTTAGGCGCTATAAACGTTTGTTGAATGAAGGCGAGGATTTGCCCCAGTTAGTTATTGTTGATGGTGGCAAAGGCCAGCTTTCTTCTGGGGTGAAAGCCCTGGAAGCTTTAGGGCTGCGCGGAAAAATTGCTATTATTGGTATTGCGAAACGTTTGGAAGAGATTTTCTATCCGGGAGATAGTATTCCTCTTTATTTAGACAAGAAATCTGAAACCCTAAAGATTATTCAACAGTTGCGTAATGAGGCGCATAGGTTTGGAATTACTTTTCATCGTAACAAAAGAAGTAAAAGTGCGTTAAATACAGAGTTGGAAGAGATAAGCGGAATCGGTGAAAAGACAGTGATAGAATTACTGAAACAATTTAGATCGGTAAAACGAATAAAAGAAGCCTCAGAGAAAGAACTGGCCGAAGTTATTGGGGTTTCTAAAGCCGCGATTATCTACAAGTATTATAAGTCTAAAAAAGAAACTTAATAAGCTTTTAAAATTATAGATAGATGAAAAAACTACTGCTTTTAATTTTTCTGCTTTTAGCCCTTCCTGGTTTTGCCCAGGATGAGGAAGATTTAAAAGTTGGTTTGGTTTTAAGTGGTGGTGGTGCAAAAGGCCTTGCTCATATTGGAGCTCTAAAAGTTATAGAAGAAGCTGGAATTAGAATAGATTATATAGGCGGGAGTAGTATGGGGGCTATTGTTGGGGGGCTTTATGCTTCAGGGTATACCGCGCAACAATTAGATTCTATATTTCATGAGACCAATTTCAATATCCTAATCCAGGATAATATTCCGCGTAGCGCTAAATCTTTTTACGAAAAGGAAGATTCCGAAAAATACGCACTAAGCCTCCCTTTTGATAATTTTAAAATAGGTTTACCATCGGGACTTTCGCGAGGGCAAAATATTTATAATTTAATGTCCCAACTCACAATGCATTTAGGAAACGTAGACGATTTTAGCAAATTGCCTATTCCGTTTTTCTGTATAGCTGCAGATGTGGAAACCGGGGAGGAAGTGATTTTAGATGAAGGTTCTTTTGCGCAAGCTGTTTCTGCGAGCGGTGCCATCCCTTCTGTTTTTAGTCCCGTAAAAATAGATGGAAAATTGTTGATAGATGGTGGGGTAGCGAATAATTACCCGGTAGAAGAACTTAGAAAAAGAGGGGCAGAAGTAATTATTGGAGTAGATGTGCAGGATAGTTTGGTAGATAGGGAAGAATTAAGTAGTGCGTTTGATATCCTTACCCAAATTAGCAACTTTCGTACTATAAACGATATGAAAGAGAAAATTCCCAAAACCGATATTTATATTAAACCCGATATAAGTCCGTTTTCGGTAATGTCTTTCGAAAAAGGGAAGGCAATTATAGATACCGGTGAGGTTGCTGCTTTAAAAAGAGTAAACGAACTTAAAAAGTTGGCAGAACGGCAAAGCCTTAAACGCCAGAATGTAAAGATTTCTGCTATAGATACTTTTCAAATAAGCACCTTAACCCTGGAGGGGAATAATGCCTACCCGCGTTCGTATATTATGGGGAAATTACGACTTAATTATTTTACAGATTTCACCCTTAAAGACTTAAATAGTGGGATTAATAACCTCTCGGCTTCCGGGAATTTTAATAGGATTAATTATCGGTTAATTCCTAATAACGACGATGGGCTTTATACGCTGGCCATGAAGATGGAAGAGAGCGAAAATAAAAGTCTTTTGCGTTTGGGCTTACATTATGATGAACTATATAATATTGGAGCCTTGATTAATTACACCCGCAAAAGTTTGCTGTTTTCAAATGATGTGGCCTCCCTGGACCTGGTGGTTGGTGACCAATTTAGATATAATTTCGACTATTACATAGACAAAGGTTTTTATTGGAGCATAGGGATAAAATCACGTTATAATAAATTTGAACATCCGGTTTCTTTTGATTTTGCCAGAAAAAACGCCCAATTAGAAGATATTGGTATAAATAGAATAGATGTAGATTACCGTGACTTTACCAACCAAATATATGCAGAGACTTTGTTTAAACAGGTTTTTTCATTTGGTTTGGGGGCAGAGCATAAGTACCTGAAAATTGCATCTGAAACTTTAGTAAATCCCGATACTGCTCTTAATGAACAAATCCTATTCGAAAACAGTCATTTTTATAGTGTGTTTGGGTATTTAAAATATGATTCTTATGATAATAAATACTTTCCTTCCAGGGGAGTTTATTTTGATGGAGACTTTCACGTATACCTGTTTTCATCAGATTATAATAATGATTTTGCCGAATTTTCGATAGCTAAGGGAACTTTGGGATATGCCTTCTCTCCTTTTAATAAATTTTCAGCCAGAATAGTGACTGAAGCAGGGTTTAAAATAGGAAATAATGGGGGGAACACACTTGATTTTTCCCTGGGTGGCTACGGAAATAACCTCATCAATAATTTTGTTCCGTTTTACGGATATGATTTTATAAGCCTTTCGGGTGATAGTTATATTAAAGGTCTCCTGGAGTTTGATTATGAAATTTTTAGAAAAAATCATGTGATTTTAGGGGCTAATATTGCCAATGTAGGTAACAAGTTGTATTCTTCCGGAAACTGGTTTACCGCTCCAGATTATACGGGTTATGCATTAGGTTATGGTATAGATACTTTTGTGGGGCCTCTGGAGTTAAAATATACGTACTCGCCCGAAATTAAAGCTAGTGAATGGTTTTTTAGTCTTGGCTTCTGGTTTTAATAAGATCCCTATAAGGATTTAATGCCTTTTTGCTGAAAATATTTTAAATTCTACAATCCTGTTTTTAGAGATGTTTTAAGAATGTTTCTTTAAAAATTCCCGATATTTGTTTTAAGGTAAAATTATGCCGAAAAAAATAACAAATTCTCAATATTCTTTTAGAAATTGCGATTTAAATAAAAATATCAAATTATGCCTTTTTATCACAAACTCGGTAAAATTCCTCATAAACGCCATACGGTTTTTAAAAAGCCCGACGGAAGTCTTTATTACGAGCAGCTTTTTGGTACTATTGGTTTTGACGGCATGTCTTCTAATCTTTACCATGAGCACCGCCCTACCCAGGTAAAAGAAGTAAAAGGGAGTTATAGTGTAAAACCAAAAATAGCTGTAGGCAACAATATAAAGTCTTATCGCTTTAAGGGGTTTCAGGTAAAGCCTAATCCAGACTATCTTGAAAGCCGAAAAGTGGTTCTTACTAACAGCGATGTAGATATTGCTTTGGCTTCTCCACAAGGATCTACAAAAGACTATTTTTATAAAAATGCCGACTCAGATGAATTGCTATTTGTCCATAAAGGAACAGGTAAATTAAGAACCCACCTTGGTAATCTTGATTTTAAATATGGGGATTACCTGTTAATCCCAAGGGGTACTATTTATAAAATAGATTTTGATGACGAAGATAATCGCTTGTTTATTGTTGAGTCCAGAAGGCCAATATATACCCCAAAACGCTATAGAAACTGGTTTGGGCAACTTTTAGAGCACTCGCCTTTTTGTGAGCGCGATTTGAGGCAACCTCATGAGTTGGAGACCAATGATGAGAAAGGCGATTTTATTATAAAAGTGAAAAAGCAGGGCGAAATATTCGATATGGTTTATGCTACCCATCCATTTGATGTGGTGGGCTACGATGGGTATAATTATCCTTATGCTTTTTCTATTCACGATTTTGAACCCATAACCGGTAGAATTCATCAGCCGCCACCGGTGCACCAAACTTTTGAAACCGATGCTTTTGTAGTTTGCAGTTTTTGTCCGCGTAAGTACGATTATCATCCGGAAAGTATACCGGCACCATATAGTCACAGTAACATAGATAGTGATGAGGTGCTTTATTATGTAGATGGCGATTTTATGAGCAGAAACGATATTGAGGCAGGGCATATCTCTTTACATCCGGCGGGAATTCCACATGGGCCTCATCCCGGAGCTGTAGAACGAAGTATTGGGCAGGTTGAAACCGAAGAGTTGGCGGTAATGGTAGATACCTTCAAGCCACTTATGCTTACCGAAGATGCTATGGAGATAGCCGATGAAACCTATTATAAATCCTGGTTAGAATAATGGGTGTAGATTTTAAATAACAAAAAATTGAAAACAGCATTAAAATTTTAAAAATGACAACCGATAATACATCATTAAAATTAGAAAAGGTAATGCAGGATGCTGAAGATTTTCTTCCAATCCTGGGAACAGATTTTGTTGAACTTTATGTGGGTAATGCCAAGCAGGCGGCTTATTATTATCAGCACGCCTGGGGTTTTCAGCCGGTAGCTTATTCTGGTCTGGAAACAGGTAGAAAAGATAGTGTTTCTTATGTACTACAACAAGGTAAGATTAGAATTGTGCTCACCTCTCCCTTACAGCCAGATGGCGATATAAATGCCCATATCAATAAGCATGGTGATGGTGTGAAAATGGTGGCGCTTTGGGTAGATGATGCTAAAAAGAGTTATGAAGAGACTACAAAACGTGGAGCAAAGTCTTATGTAGCTCCTTATGAAATGGAAGATGAGCATGGAAAAGCCGTAATTTCCGGAATTCATACATATGGGGAGACCATTCACTTATTTGTTGAGCGAAAAGATTATGAAGGTCCTTTTTTGCCGGGCTATAAGGCTTATGCTACGAAAGCAGAAGCAAAAGATACGGGCTTAAATTATATAGACCATATGGTTGGAAATGTAGGCTGGAACGAGATGAATAAATGGGTAGATTTTTATGCTAAAGTAATGGGCTTTGCGCAAATGGTCTCTTTTGATGATAAAGATATTTCTACAGATTATACGGCCTTAATGAGCAAGGTGATGAGTAATGGGAATGGTAGGATTAAATTTCCGATAAACGAACCTGCTGAAGGAAAGAAAAAATCCCAAATTGAAGAATATATAGATTTTTACCACGGGGCAGGTGTGCAGCATATTGCGCTTGCAACAGATAATATTATTGAAACAGTAACCCAGCTTAGGGATCGTGGTGTGGAATTTTTATATGTTCCAGACACGTATTACGACACTTTGTTAGAAAGGGTTGGTGAAATTGATGAAGATCTTGAACCCTTAAAAGAGTTAGGGGTATTGGTAGATAGGGATGATGAGGGTTATCTTTTGCAAATTTTTACCAAGCCTGTTTTAGATCGTCCAACTATGTTTTTTGAGATTATTCAGCGAAAAGGAGCTCAATCTTTCGGAAAAGGCAACTTTAAAGCTTTATTTGAAGCGATAGAAAGGGAGCAGGATTTGCGAGGAACTTTGCAATAATCACAAAAAATGGAAGTAAATTATTGTTTTGTGTTAAAAATAAATACCTTCTAAAAGTTTTGTGTTAAACTTGATTTTATTGTTGCTAATACTCTACTAAATGTGGAATTTTGCGCTCGCATTTTTGGAGTGGTTACCAATAATGTAATAAATTTTTTTCATAATTTAAGTTTTAGTTGGTTAATAAGACAAAAACCCCTTCATTAATTTGATGGGGTTTTTTGTTTTAATACATTTGGAATAGAAATTGTAAATATACTTAGCCTAATCAATCTGAAATTCAGTATTTAAAAATTTGGTATGAAAAAAAGTCTATTTACAATTTTTCTCTTTCTTATTACAGGCTTTGTACTTCAGGCGCAACCACAAACGGCATTTGGTGCCGGAGAATGGTTTAAGTTTCGTATACATTATGGTCCTTTCAACGCAAGTTATGCTACATTAGAGGTAGATGAAACCAGAATAAAGGGAGAGTCTGTCTATCATATAAAAGGTAGGGGGAAGTCTACCGGATTATTGCATTGGTTTTTTAAAGTAGATGACGATTACCAAACTTTTATAGATAAGCAAGATGGGAAACCTTATAAGTTTATCCGTAAAATTGATGAAGGTGGTTATACAAAAGACCTGGAAATAGACTTTGATCATAGCGATAACAAGGCCTATGTTTTTGATAGAAAGCATAATGAGCATCATACCTACACTACCAAGCCAAATGTGCACGATATGTTATCGGCATTTTATTATATTCGCAACAATATTAAGAACGACGAGCTTAGGCCCGGAGATGAAATGCGACTCAATCTTTTTATAGATGATGAGAATATGGATTTCAAATTGAAATTTCTTGGTAGGGAGGTGATTAGAACCAAATTTGGGAAAGTTGCTACTTTAAAGTTTAGACCTTATGTAATGGCCGGAAGGGTTTTTAAAGAGAAAGAAAGCCTTACTTTTTGGGTAAGTGACGATGCAAATAGGCTTCCTCTTAAAATAGAAGCAAATCTTGCGGTTGGTTCTCTCGATGCCGATTTAGATGCATACAAAGGTTTAAAGCATCCGTTTAAAATAATTATGAAATAGTACATGGAAATAAAGCCGGAAATTGCAGAGCGCATTTTTGCATTAGAGGAAAAGTTTAAAAATTCAGGTCAGGATTTGGCTTCCTATTTAGATGGGCTTTTACATGATAGGTATCTTACGTATTGGGATTATTTAAGTATAGATACCCTTTTGAGTTTACAAAAAACCCTAACTCATTTTCCCGATGAGAAAATTTTTATTTCCTATCATCAAATTACAGAGCTATATTTTAAGCTTATAATCCATGAGCAGCGGCAAATAATTGAAAAAGAATCGCCAGATGCCGATTTTTTAATTGAAAAATACAATCGTTTAAATCGCTATTTTAGAATTCTAACCGATTCCTTTGATGTGATGATAAAAGGGATGGAGCGTAAACAATTTCTAAAATTTAGAATGTCTTTATTGCCGGCAAGCGGATTTCAATCAGCACAATTTAGAATGATAGAAATGTATGCTACGCCCCTGGAAAATTTGGTTTCTTATGAGCTTAGGGATAAATTTTCAGAAGAAAATAGCCTGGAGGAATTGTACGAAAATATTTACTGGAAAGAAGGAGGTATAGATCTTAAAACCAGGGAAAAGACTTTAACACTTAGACAATTCGAAAAGCGCTATACGCCGCGTTTCTTGCGAATAGCTTCAGAGTATAAAGGAAGAACTCTTTTTCATAAATATAAAGAACTGCCAGATTCGGTTAAAAATAATAAGTTTTTAAAGGAAGCATTGCGTAATTTTGATACCTATGTAAATGTAAACTGGCCCTTAATGCATATGGGGGCAGCTTATAGGTACTTAAATAAGGATAGAGAGGCGGTTGCAGCTACCGGCGGTACAAATTGGAAGGAATTTTTACCACCTACATTTCAAAAAAATAGTTTTTTTCCTTATTTATGGAGTGAAGAAGAATTGGAAAATTGGGGTAGAGAATGGGTAAACCATATGTTTAATACAGAAAAGAAAAACTACTAGAAAATTGAAAAAATTAAGTTTCCTACTAATATTGATATTGGCTTTTACAGCCTGTGAAGATAATACAAAAGAAACGGCGTTAAATGCTGAGAAAGCCGAAAAAAAGGCGCCCAAGCCTGTAAAAAAGGAGTTCGGCTTTATTTTGGATGACTATGAGGTGGTAAATGGTGTTATAGAATCGGGAGATAGTTTTGGTTACCTTTTAGATCAGCACGGAGTAGACAGGGGGAAAATATATCAGATTTCAGAGAAGGTAAAAGATACCTTTAATCCCGCAAGGATCACGGCCGGTAGAAAATACATGATTCTTAAATCAAAAGATTCGGCCAGGACGCCTCAGTATTTTATCTATCAAAACGATAGGATAAACTATACCGTGGTGGGCATTGGCGATAGCATTAGTGCAGCACGTAAAAAGAAGCCTGTTACTATAAAAAAGAGGGAGGTTTCCGGTGTGGTGAGTTCTTCGCTTTCAGAAGCAGTTGCAGAACAGGGATTGAGCAATTTGTTGGTGTATGAGCTTTCTGATATATATCAATGGAGTATCGACTTTTTTAAGCTCCAGAAAGGAGATCAATTTAAAATGATTTATTCTGAAAAATATATAGATGATACTATTTTTGCGGGAATAGAAAATGTGGAGGCCGCTGTTTTTAAACATGAAGATAGGCCTTTTTATGCTTTTGCATACAAGACAGATTCGGTGACCGGGCAACCTAGTTTTTACGATGAAGAAGCTAAATCTTTGCAAAGTTTCTTTTTAAAAGCGCCCCTAAATTACAGCCGAATCTCTTCAAGATATACGAAAAGGAGGTTTCATCCTGTTCAAAAACGTTGGAAAGCTCACCTGGGAACCGATTATGCGGCAGCACACGGAACACCCATTGTAAGTACTGCCGACGGAACGGTAATAGCTTCCAGTTATACTTCAGGTAATGGGAACTATGTTAAAGTAAGGCATAACGATAAATATACCACCCAGTATTTGCACATGAGCAAACGAAATGTTAGAAACGGCCAACGTGTGAAACAAGGAGATGTTATTGGTTTTGTTGGGAGTACAGGCCTGGCTACAGGGCCTCATGTGTGTTATCGTTTTTGGGTTCATGGAAGGCAGGTAGATCCTTACCGCCAAAAACTGCCAACTGCCAAGCATATAGAGCCAGAGCATAAGGACAAATATCTTGCAGCGATTGAAGATTTGAAAACCTCATTAGACGGAATCCCTTATAAAGAGATTTAGAAAGCAAGAACTAAGTTCTCATGATAGATGAAAGCTTCTATTTTTTCGGTTTAAAGATCGAAAGTATAGAAGGTGCGTGTAATTTTAAGATAAATAAAAGTTTAGGCAAAGCCGAAAAATTAAATAAAAATGAAAAATATTAATCCAACCCAAACCACAGCCTGGAAAAAATTAGAAAAGCATTTTAGCCAGGTGGAGCAAGTGAAACTTAAAGAGTTATTTGAGAAGGATTCTGAGAGAGCTTCAGAGTTCTCTATTGCCTGGGAAGATTTTTATCTGGATTACAGTAAAAATAGAATTACAGCGGAAACCAGGGATTTGTTGTTGGAGTTGGCAGAAGACTGTGATCTTACTGCTGCAATAAATTCTTATTTTGGTGGAGATGCGATTAATAGAACTGAGAACCGTGCGGTTTTGCACACAGCACTAAGAGCCCCTGCTGATGTTAATATAGAAGTAGATAACCAGAATGTGGTCCCTGAGGTGCAGGAAGTGAAAAGGAAGATTAGCAATTTTTCTGAAAAAATTATAAGTGGGGAGAAAAAGGGGTATACCGGGAAGGCTTTTACCGATATCGTAAATATTGGAATTGGAGGCTCAGATCTTGGTCCCGTAATGGTTACCGAGTCGTTGAAATATTATCATAATCATTTAAAGGTTCATTATGTATCTAATGTAGACGGCGATCATGTTTATGAAACCATAAAGAATTTAAACCCTGAAACTACTTTATTTCTGGTAGTTTCAAAAACCTTTACTACTCAGGAAACCCTTTCTAATGCCACAACAATTAGAAACTGGTTTAGAAAAACAGCGCCAAAAGACGCAGTATCTAAGCATTTTGTGGCTGTTTCTACTAACCTAAAAAAGGTAGAGGAGTTTGGTATTGCTATAGAAAATGTATTCCCCATGTGGGATTGGGTTGGAGGGCGTTTTTCGCTATGGAGTGCCGTGGGACTGTCTATAAGTTTGGCGGTAGGTTATAATAATTTTGAAGCCCTGTTGAAGGGTGCTCATAAAATGGATGAGCATTTTAGAACTTCAGATTTTAAAGAAAATATTCCGGTTCAGCTTGCATTGTTAAGTATTTGGTACAATAATTTTTACAGGGCAGAAAGCGAAGCGGTAATTCCTTATACACAATATTTAAACAGGCTTCCGGCTTATTTGCAGCAGGCCATTATGGAAAGTAATGGAAAGAGTGTAGATAGAAATGGAAAAAAAGTAGATTATCAAACCGGTACCCTTATTTGGGGTGAACCTGGAACCAATTCTCAGCATGCTTTTTTTCAATTAATCCACCAGGGAACTAAATTGATCCCGGCAGATTTCATTGGGTTTAAAGAGTCTTTGCATCAGGATAATGACCATCATAACAAACTAATGGCTAATTTCTTTGCTCAAACCGAAGCCTTGCTTCAGGGGAAAAGTAAAGAAGAAGTTAAAAAAGAATTGGAGGCCCAGGGCCTATCTACAGATGAGATAGAGCAGTTGGTGCCTTTTAAGGAGTTTGAGGGGAATAAGCCTACTAATACTTTGCTAATAGATAAACTAACCCCCGAAAGTTTAGGGAAAATTATCGCTATGTATGAACATAAAATCTTTGTACAGGGGGTGATTTGGAACATCTATAGCTACGATCAATGGGGTGTTGAACTGGGTAAGCAGCTTGCGAGTAAAATTCTTGCGGAAATCGAAGATAAATCGGTTAAAAATCACGATTCTTCTACTAAAAAGCTTTTAGAGGTGTTTTTTAAGTAAAAATAGTTGTTTTGTTAACAATTTGTGCAAATCATTAGTTTCCAAAGAATCAAATAGTTAAAATTTTGTTTTAGTTTTGCAGCGAAAGAGATGTTAAAGTTAAATTTATTAACATTCTGATAAACCGGGATTTGAAAGATTTGACTTCATTTGCATCGAAATTTAAACTCAAAACAAACAAATTTTAAACATGAGGAAATTATTAGCATTAGCGTTGTTTTTAACATCAGCTACAATTTTTGCTCAAGGAACTATTACCGGTACGGTGATAGATTCGGAAATGGACGGTCCATTGCCTGGGGCTACGGTTATGGTAGTAGGTACCAGCAATGGGACTACTACGGACTTTGATGGGAATTTCTCCCTTGACGTTTCGTCAACTACAGGTAAGATTAACATAACTTTTATTGGTTATGAAAGAAAAACTGTCAGATTTAATGTGTCTGGTGGAGAAACCCAAAACTTGGGCACGATCTCTTTAGGGGTTGATGCTGGTGCTTTGGCTGAAGTTGTAATTACTGGTGTAGCCGATTTAGCAAAAGATCGTGAGACTCCTGTGGCTGTATCGACTATTAAAGCAGCTGAAATTCAGGAGAAATTAGGTTCTCAGGAATTCCCTGAAATACTTAATAACACTCCTTCAATTTACGCTACCAAACAAGGGGGTGGATTTGGAGACGCTCGTATTAATATTAGAGGTTTTGATACCAACAATTCAGCCGTGATGATTAATGGTGTGCCAATTAATGATATGGAAAACGGTTCTGTTTACTGGAGTAACTGGGCTGGTTTAAGTGATGTGGCTTCTGCTATACAGGTTCAAAGAGGACTTGGTTCTTCTAAATTAGCAGTATCTTCTGTAGGTGGAACTATAAATGTTCTTACCAGAGCTGCAGATAAATCTGAAGGTGGATTTGTTACCGCCACTACAGGTAATGACGGATACTTAAAAACTATTGCTTCTTATAATACTGGGTTAATGGAAAGTGGTTTTTCCACTACCGTATTATTGAGCCAAACTCAAGGTGATGGTTATGTAGATGGTACGAAATTTCAGGGGTATAATTACTACTTAGGTTTTGGTTATAGACCTAACGATAAACATGACTTTCAGTTTACCGTAACGGGAGCTCCACAATGGCATCATCAGCGTAGTAGAAGTAGTTCAATAGAAACTTATCAACGTTATAGTGATAATGATGAGCCTAATATTAAGTATAATGAAGAGTGGGGATACAGAAATGGAGAGGAGTATTCTTTTAGAAAAAACTTCTATCACAAACCAATTATGTCTTTAAACTGGGATTTTGACATTAATTCTAAGACTCAGCTTTCTACTTCAGCTTATGCATCGTTTGGTCGTGGTGGTGGAACAGGCGAGATAGGAAGAATAAACGGAAGAAGACAATTTGCCTTACCTCGTACTGAAGATGGTTTGGTTAGGGTAGACGATATTATTGCTTATAATAGTGGTCAGGCTGTACCAGATTTTGGGAGCGACGATAACCCAACAGGACAAAGAGCTTTGACTGATGGAATTTATCTTAATCAAGGGAATGGAGATAGATCGGCTGCCAATGGTATTAGCCGAAGAGCTTCAATAAATTCTCATAACTGGTTTGGAGTACTATCTAACTTAAGCAACCAGTTAACAGATGAACTTACTTTAGATGTAGGTATTGATTTAAGAACTTATAAAGGAATTCATTATAGAAGAGTTAATGATTTACTTGGAGGAGATGCTTATCTTCAAACAGATAACATTAATAATGATCCAGACCCCGTACTAAGAGAAACATACTCAGCTGAGCCCAAATTCTGGGTGTTTTCTGATATAGATTCAGAAGAAAAGATCGATTATTATAATGACGGTTTAGTAAGATGGGCTGGTACTTTTGGACAGTTAGAATATAATAACGAAATTATTTCAGCTTTTGTTCAAGGTTCTATTTCAAATCAAGGTTTTAAGCGAGTGGAATACTTTGGAGAACTTGAAGGAAATCAGGAGACAGATTGGGAGAATATTATTGGAGGTAATATAAAAGGTGGTTTAAACTGGAATATAGATGAAATGCATAATGTATATGCAAATGCAGGCTACTATTCAAAACAGCCACTTTTTGATGCAGTTTATATTAATTTTGGAAATAATCTAAACCCAGATCTTCAAAATGAACAAATAATTGGAACCGAGATTGGATATGGATTTAGATCTAGTTTATTTAGTGCCAATGTAAATATTTACAGAACATCCTGGGCAGATAGGTTCGAGGATGTGGGAGCTGTATTTAATGCAGAAACTCCTCAGGAAATAAGAGGTAGAGCCAATTTGTATGGAATTACTCAAGTACATACTGGTCTTGAAATTGATTTTACTGGAAGAGTGTCAGATAAATTAAGGTTTAAAGGTATGTTTTCTGTAGGAAATTGGGAGTATGAGGGAGATGTTGAAGCAACTTACTTCGATAACGATCAAGAACCAATTTTAGACGAAAATGGAAATCCACAAACTGCAACTTTGGCTTTGGACGGAGTAAAAGTTGGAGATGCACCGCAACTTACTGCTAGTTTTGGTGCTGACTATGAGATAATTGAAGGTCTTGGAATTGATGCTAATTATAGATATATAGATAATCTTTATGCTGATTTCGATGCAACTGATGCATTAGGCGACGATAATTTTAAGGCATTAAAGCTACCTTCTTATGGGTTGGTAGATGCTGGAGCTTCGTTTAGACTGCCAATTGGGAAAGATAATAATAGTCTTAACTTTAGACTTAATGTCAATAACGTTTTTGATACTATGTATATTTCTGAGGCAGACACTAATCTTTTAGCTGGAGCTGGAGATGAAACTTATAACGGAGTTAATGTGAATAACAGAGTTTATTTCGGATTTGGAAGAACCTGGAATGCGGGAATAACCTTTAACTTCTAGTTAATAGAATAAAAGATCACAAAAAAGGCCGTCTAAAAGCAATTTTTAGACGGCCTTTTTATTTTGAGTGGTTTCTTAGAATAACATTAATTATACCGCGTTTTACACTCTTTTAATTTCTATTAAGAAGCCTTTTTAATATGATAAAGAAAACTATTCTTTAGTTTTTTCTTAATTCTTACCTTCTTCCTGCTGTTTCCTATCGGCTTCTTTTTCAACAAATTTTTGATGTTGTATTTCACCACCAATATCACGAGATCTTTTGTAGATGCTTTCAAAAACCTCTGCCTTGCCGTACACGGTAATAACATCAAGTGGCAATATTTTCGAATTTCCTGTAGGGGAACCTAAATAGCCTTCGCCTTTTCTATCTATCCCAAGAACTGTTATGCCTTCTTTTCTCAGGTCTAATTCTATTAAAGTTTTATTGGCTAGCCAACTGTCTTTTTCTACTCGCATTTCGCTTACATGATAATTATCGTGTAAGTGTAATACGGCCGCATAATCCTGTACATTTATATCGGTGTATTTTTTTAGCATTCTATTAATCACTTTAGATAGTCCGCGGTCTACCCAATCGCTTCTAATGGCCCACCATAATATAGCCAGGCCTACCACTACAATTAGTAAACCGTATAGCCGGGAAGCATTACTGTCTGGCAGCACAAAAGTTAAAATTAAGGAAGACATAGCGGTTACAATACCGGCATTACCAATAAGCATAAGGCTGTAAATAATCTTTCTACGAACCGGGTGGTTCATTATTTTCTCAGTTTCTGATGAAGTGAAACCCGAGCCGGTATATGCAGAGCGTGCCTGAAACCTTGCTATTTGGGTAGAAAGTCCCGTGTGCGCCAAAGCAATAGCTGCAATGCGTGTAATTAAGGCTGAAAGGGTGATGATAAAAAATAAGGTAACAGCGGCAATCATAATTAATCTTTTACATGACTATTGTATCAATAAAAGATAAACTATTTTCTGATTTTTCTTAGCATATTCAGGAGTTAATATTTTCTAATTACCTGTTACCTTTTTTAGTTCTACGAGCCTAATCTCTACTGGTTAAAACTCTTTTGCTATTCGAGTTTTATTTATCAGTAAACTTCCTCGGGCTATTACACCCTTTGGCGGTGCCAATAAAGTTTCCAGCCTTGATAATTTTTAGCCTTATTCTAGAAGCTTATTATAAAAACAAATTTCTTAGTTATACTGTGATATCAATTTTGAACCTGGAAAATTATAGGTAATGAATAGTTTACATTAACAGGTTTTCCACGTTGTTTTCCCGGTTTCATTTTTGGTAAAGATTTTATAACTCTTTTGGCTTCGTCTTCAAGTTGTGGATGTGGTGCCCGTGCCTGTATGTTTACTATTTCTCCTTCGGTATTAATTTGAAAAAGAATGTTGATGCGGTTTACCCCTGATAATTCCAATTCGCTACCCAGCTCTTTATTAAAATTTTTATTTACGTAAGCAGTTATTTTTTCGGTCATACAGGCTTTTCTTTTGCTATTGTCTTTTAAGGCTTCGCAGCCCGGAAATATGGGGACATCTTCCAGTAAGATAAAAGGTACTGTTTCGGGTTCTTCTACGTTTTCAGGTTCAACTATTTCCCCGGGCTCTACAATATCGTCCAGGTTTATCTCGCTAGACTCAATCTCGTCTTCCTCAAGCTCGGGATCGTCTTCAACAACATCTATTACATCGGGAATTACCGGAGGCTTGGGAGGTGGTGTGTTTGCCAGTTCTGTAATAGGAATTTCTTCGGTATCCAGCGCATCAAAATATACTTTTTGTGAGCTGATGTCTTTTTTATCATAAACTTTCCATTCTATTAGCAGAAAACTGGCCAGCAAAGCAAGGATAAGTCCGAAGGATAAAAACAAATTTGATTTTTTTCGAAGATCGGCTTTTGGATTTTTCTTGGGTTTCATAAGATAGATTATTTAACAGTTAGTACTCGAAAATTAAAAGTGTAATAGAAAGGCTGGTTGACTGATTATGTATCAATTAAAATGCCATAAGAGTACATAAACATCATTTTTATGTGTTTGGTGTTGTTTTTTGATTAATTTATAAATGCTGAAGTGTGGTATAAACTAACCTATAATTGAGTAGCTTTGTTATAGAAAATCCTATATTTACTAAAAAATTATTTTTATGTATCCAACAGTACAATTCATACATTCTTATTGGGCCTATTTAGTGCTTATTGTTTTATTTGTTGCCTCCTTAAATGCAATTATTGGGTATGCTTCAAATAAAGAGTACGGAGCCACCAACTTTAGAATTGCTCTTTTTACGCTTATCACATCCCATATTCAGTTTTTAATAGGAGTGGTCTTATATTTTACTTCCCCTTATTTTTCTGTATTATTAGAAAAGGGTATGGGTACGGTTATGCCAGATCCTACACTTAGACTTTACATCATGGAGCACCCTTTAATGATGATTATTGCGTTAGTATTGATAACAATTGGGTATTCTAAGCATAAGAATAAACTTACCTCAAAGCCAAAATTTAAAACCCTGGCTATATTTTATACCCTTGGATTATTGGTGATGTTGTCCCGAATTCCATGGAGTGCCTGGTTTTAATAAACAGTTGTTTTTCCCCGATAAGCTAGATTTAATGCCGGGCGGCTAAGCGCGAAATCTAAAAGAAATTTTATTATATACCTCGTGAGCCTATCGCGGGGTATTTTATTTAATTCTTAATAGATAAAGTATAAGCAACTTGTTTTATAAGATAGATATACACCGGAAAATGGTCACTATAACCGCCCTGATATCCCGAATAACCATAGCTTCTAAAGGGATAACCTTTGTATTGTCCGTTTTTAGTGATAAGATATTTTTTATTAAAAATGCCTGCTTTATAAAATTGAAAGCCGGAATAATCCTTAGTTGTTAATGCGCCCGACACAAGAATTTGATCAAATAAATTCCAGCCATCGCGGTAGGCAAGTGTCCCCATTCCCTTTTTCAACATAGGCTCCATAGGATTATATAACTGATGCGGATTTAGGCCTGTTGCATCAGCTTTGGTTTTCAGGACTTCTTTAAAGCTTTTATTGGTAGGGTCATCATTAAAATCGCCCATGCTTATTACCCTGGCTAAAGGTTCTTTTTTAAAGATGGAATCAAGAATGATTTTATTTAGTGCCGCCGCTTTTTCCCGTTTGTAACTGCTTGCTGTTTCTCCACCACTTCGGGAAGGCCAGTGATTTACAATAAAATGTAACTTTTCATCATCTATATTACCACTAACTACCAGCTGATCCCTGGTATAAACCCTTTTATCGGGCTCTTTGCTGTTGTAGATCAATAATTCGTGAGAAACTGAATTTTCTAATTTAAAAATATCCTTTCGGTATAATAAAGCAACATCAATTCCACGGCGATCTGGAGAGTTATAATGTACAATACCATAGTTGTATTGTTTTAGTTTAGGTTCATTGATTAAGTCTTCTAAAACTCCCCGGTTCTCCACTTCACAGACGCCTACAATTGCTGGAGGCTGATTTGTGGTTTCAAAGCCTATTTCAGTAATAACCCTGGCTAGTTTTTGCACTTTATCCTGGTATTTCTCCTGCGTCCAAACATCATTTCCTTTCGGGGTACGATCATCATCAAAAGTGAACGGATTATCTTCGGTGTCAAATAAATTTTCAACATTATAAAAGGCAACACTTATAATTTTATACTCCTTTTCCTGTGAGAATCCTCTTTCAACTCCTAAAAGGAATAACAGACAAAAAACAAAAAGGGGAAAAATACGGGTACTCATAGTCTTACATTAACGCTAAATTATTGTTGTAAAGTGTTGATATTTTGATTTTTAACTCTTAAATATCTTAACTTATATTGAATATGACACTACCTGGCTATGAAATTTTTAATTTTTATGTTCTTTTTTGCATTGGGGTTTTCTGGCTCTTTAGCACAGGAAATTTCGCTGAAAGGAAAGTTGGTAGATGCGCAAACCTATAAAGAATTATCGGGTGCCAAAGTTCAAATCGAGGAAAGCTTTTTTGAAACCCTTTCTGCTGAAGATGGCACTTTTATACTTACCGGCAAAGATCTCCCAACCGGCGAACATATTTTAAAAATAAGCCTGGCCAATTACAAACTACTTAGAATCCCGGTAATTATCGAAAAAGCAGGGATTAAAGATATGGGACTTATTCTTATGCAGCCTGTTGTAGCCGACTATGCCAATCAAATAAGTACTATAAGTCTTTCTGATGCCGAGCTAGATGAGGATGAAGCATATATAGAGAACCTCTCAGGCTTTTTACAGGCTTCCCGCGATGTTTTTCTTAACGCGGCAGCTTTCGATTTTAGTCAGACTTTCTTTAGGCCTCGCGGACTTGATAGCGAACACGGGAAGGTTTTGATTAATGGTGTAGAAATGAATAAGGTTTATACCGGCCGACCCCAATGGAGTGCCTGGGGCGGATTAAACGATGTGCAGCGCAACCAGGTTTTTTCGATGGGTCTTAGCCCTTCTGAAGTTGGTTTTGGCGGATTGGCCGGAACTACCAATATAATTATGCGGGCTTCAAAATACGCCAAAGGTGGTAAAGCTTCTATCGCAGCGGCTAATAGGAGTTATAATGGGAGGTTCATGGCAAGTTATGGTTCAGGAGAGTTGAAAAATGGCTGGGCTTATGCAGTTTCAGCCTCCCGAAGGTTTGCAAAAGAAGCTTACGTAGACGGGAGCCTGTACGATGCCAATGGTTTTTTCCTTTCGGTTGAAAAAACTTTTAATGAAAAACATAGTCTTAATTTTACCGGTTTTTATACGCCGAATATCCGCGGAAAGTCTTCTCCCAATACTGAAGAGGTTTTCGAATTAAAAGGTCGAAAGTATAATGCTTACTGGGGTTACCAGGATGGAGAGGTTAGAAATTCCCGGGTTAGGGAAATAAAAGAACCCGTGTTGATGTTGAATCATTATTGGGATGTTTCTGAGAAAATAAGCATCAATAATAATTTCGCTTTTCAGTTTGGAAAAACCGGCAATTCAAGGATAGATTTTGGAGGGACCAAAAAGGTAGAAATTAATGGCCAGTCGGGTTATGTAGGTGGCGGCACCAATCCAGACCCTACTTATTATCAAAAATTACCCAGCTATTATTTGCGCTTTAAAGACAATCCCAATTATGAAGCAGCTTACCTGGCGCAACAAGAGTTTAAAGAGAATGGACAAGTAGACTGGCAACAGCTGTATAATGCGAATAAAGCTGCCGGGTATACCTTATACGCATTGGCTGAAGATAGAAACGACGATCTTAAATTTGATTTGAACTCTATTCTTTCAGCTAAAATAAATGAGCATATAGACCTAAATGGGAAACTGGCCTTTGCCTATTTGAATTCACATAATTTTGCCTCAATTAAAGATATGCTGGGTGGGGACACTTTTCTTGATGTAGATTTCTTTGCTGAAGGAAACCGGGAAACCTCCCTGGAAAACAGGGCGCAAAGCGATCTTCAAAATCCAAATAGAAGTGTAACCGAAAATGAGGCCTACAAATATAATTTTCGGCTTTATGCGAATTCGGCCAAAGCCTTTGCCCAGTTAAATTTCGATTACGATCGCTTTGATTTTTATGCCGCAACTATGGCTTCCCAAACTTCTTATCAGCGAGATGGGCTATTTCAAAATGGCAATTATCCCGATAATTCCCTGGGCAAAAGTGAACAATTAAATTTCACCGATTTTGGAGGAAAAATTGGTGCAAACTATAAAATTACCGCAAAACACTTGTTGGGTTTTAATGCAGCCTGGTTTTCTAAACCGCCCAATCTTAGAAATTCCTTTTCAAATTCCCGACAAAATAATGAGGTTGTAAAGGGTCTTAAAAGCGAGCAAATTCAGAATATAGATTTTAGTTACCGTTATAGATCTCCAAATATTAAAGCCAGAATCTCTGCTTATTATACCCAAATAAAAAACGCCACCGAAATCTCTTTTTATTATGCCGATGGGCTGTCAGGCCTGGGAAGAAATAGCACCACGGCTTTTGTTCAGGAGGTTTTAAGCGGAATAGATAAACAATATATAGGTTTAGAAATGGGGATTGAAGCAAAAATAACCCCGGCTATAAAATTAAAGGCAGCCGGGGCATTGGGGCAGTTTACTTATAACAATAACCCAAACCTGTACTTAACTTCAGACGATTTTAATGAGATTGTAGATTATGGAACTTCTTATTTAAAAGATTACCGAATTGCCGGCGGGCCTCAAAGAGCCGCCCAAATTGGTTTTGAATATAGGGATGCCGATTATTGGTTCTTTGCGACTACAGCCAATTTCTTTTCCCACGCATTTTTAGATATAAGTCCTTTAACAAGAACGGCAAATTTTAGGAATGACAGCGATGGCCTCCCAATTTTAAATTTCGACGAAAATATTGCCCGGGATATGCTAAAACAAGAACAGTTTAAGGATTATATGTTGGTGAATGCCATAGGTGGTAAATCCTGGCTGGTAAAAGGAAAATTTATAGGTTTTTTTGTAAGTCTGAATAATATTTTTGATAAACTCTATAAAACGGGTGGCTTTGAGCAATCCCGAAATGCGAACTACCGAACCTTAAAACAAGACCTGGAGAGGGAAATCCCCATTTTTGGCCCAAAATACTGGTATGGAACCGGTGCTTCCTATTTTGCTATGGTCTATATACGATTTTAATACTGCTGCGATGAAAAAACTAAAAATAATAAACCTGGTCTTTTTGGGTGTGTTTTTGCAAATTTCATGTGTAAAAACCGATGATTTTCAATTGCCAGGAACTGAAATTAAGGAGGTGAATATAGAAGGTGATATTACCGGAATTTCAGCCGTAAAAAGCAATTTTAAGCCCGAAAGCGAAGGGATTTATGTGTTTTCTGAAACCAATACCTGGATGGAGGCTTATGTGGTTTCTAGCGATGAAGGAGGTAATTTTTATAAAGAGTTGGTGTTACAGGATAAACCCGAAAATCCTAATGCGGGAATCCTTTTATTGCTAGATGATAATTCGCTGTTTGAGACTTATAATTTTGGTCGTAAAATCTATGTGAAATTAGATGGGCTTGCTTTATGGTCTAATAACGGAGTACACCAGTTAGGGGTTCAAAATAGGGGAGATGTGGTAGCGATCCCGCCCTCCAGAATAGACGATCACATTCTTAGAACTACTGAAACAGCTGAAATTGTTCCGCTTCCATTAGAAATTTCAGAATTTAAGGAAATGCACGAAAACTTATTTATTGAAATTCAGGATGTTCAATTCAACCGAAATCTATTAAGAGAGAATCATCACTATACTTTTGCCGGGGAAGTGACCGATGAATATGATGGGGAAAGGCAATTGGAGAGTTGTAGCACAGGTGGTAGTACAATGCTTGGTACAAGTACTTTTTCCGGATTTAA
This sequence comes from Salegentibacter maritimus, assembly GCF_016236975.1. Taxonomy (NCBI): domain Bacteria; kingdom Pseudomonadati; phylum Bacteroidota; class Flavobacteriia; order Flavobacteriales; family Flavobacteriaceae; genus Salegentibacter; species Salegentibacter maritimus. The sequence goes on along the minus strand of NZ_JAEHNY010000010.1, from coordinate 131,522 downwards.
ATCTTTGTATTTACCAAAGGAATCAGGGAGTGTAAAAGGCGTGCTAACGCGTAATTTTTTTGATGATTATTTTGTGATCGCTGTAAATTCCCCCGATGATTTAAGTTTTAATGCTGAACGCTGTGATCCTGAGTTTTTACATTGCTCAAACAATACTTCTGAAGGAATAGATGTTATTTTTGAAGAAAATTTTACCAATATTACCAGTCTTGCCTCTTTGGAAAATTCAGGGTGGATCAATATCAATGTAAACGGAGGTAAAAAGTTTGAACCCGGAACTTTTGATGGTAACAGGTATGTGCGAATTTCGGCTTTTAATTCTGAAGAAACTCCACTGGAAGCCTGGTTGGTGAGCCCGGCAATAGATTTAAGTACTGTGTTAGACGCCCAATTATCTTTTGAAATTATGGCTTCTTACGATAACGCAACTATTTTAAGTGTTTTAATTGCCGAAGAATTTACCGGTAATGTAGTTAGCACTACATGGAAAACTTTAGATGCGATAATTCCTATAGGCCCCACCAATCAATACGGTAGGGGTTTTGTAAAAAGTAAGATTGATATTTCTTGTTTAAAGGGGCAGGTTCATTTTGCTTTCAGGTATTTGGGCGCCGCACCAGATAAAAGCACTACTTATGATATTGATAACATTCGGGTAACCGGGAATTGAGTACATTGCCATTTGTTAAAAACAACAAGGCCTTAAAGGGCAAAAAATGATTTCGACTAAACCCCTGAGAATTGAATCTTGAGTAAATTAGCACATTCGTTTAATTTTAATATATGAAGCAAACTTTACCCTACCTCTTTTTACTATTTTTCGTTTCGGGATTTTCGCAGCAATCCCAGGATTTGTCCGGTAAGTGGTTTTGGAAATCACCAAATGGTCAAAACACGATGGAGCTACAGCTTACATATGAAAATCAAAACAGAATTAATGGAACCCATTGTGTGGTTTTTAATAAGGAAGGGAAAACCGACTGTAGGAATAATGAGGTCGGTACTTTTAGTATTAATCTGGTGAAAATTGCTAAAGGTATTTACGATGGCACTATAGAAAGTGCTGTAAGTCTAAGCTCCGGAAAAATACGTTTACAATATATAGAAAGTGAAAAGACAATACGGTTTTATTTAAAAGAAGTGCCTCCCGGAGAATTTTACATACCAAAGGAGGCTTTCCTTATTCAATAACTTTATTTTTGATAAGCCTGGCTATATGGCGACCAAATCTCGTAAATAGGATCTCCTTTAGAACTTTTGCCTCGATGATGCCATTTGCCATCTTTTACTTCATATTGAAATTCTAAACTGGCCCCTACGCGACTTACATCTCTTGAGAAAAATTCGATGTTTTCTGTATATTTTCCGTTTTCTGCAGTATAGGTGCCTCCACCCGATCCGTTAAATTCTTTGGTAGCCGAATTGAAGGCAACCCATTGAAACCTGCCTCCACTTAAAATCTTAATAGTGCGTCTGTCACCGGGAGTCATGGTATTCATCGTTCCGTTTCTTTGGCGACCCGTAATTACCCAGTTTCCGGTTAGAGCATCACTTTCTTCAGATATTCTTTCCCATACTTTGGTAGCTATTCCATCAGAAATTTCTAAGATACGCTCTCCTTCCCATGAAATATTAAATTCTTGTTCAGTGCCAATATTTTCGGAATTGTAAGTGTCAAAATCCCTTATTTCGGTAAGGGTTTCATCATCTAAGTTAAGTTCCCCACCTGCTGCTCCTAAAAACTCATCATTAGCCAGACTTTTAGAGCCCAGTGCAAAATAACCGTCCTGAACTATTTTAATCACCTCACGATCGGTGACCTTTTCTCCGTTCTTTTGAATTAATTTCCAGGCACCATCCAGCTCCTGAGCTGTTATAAAACCAAAACAAAATAAGAGAGGGAGTAATGTTAATTTTTTCATAAGCTAATATATTGGTATAATCCAATTTACGGAAAAATTCAATAAAAAACCCCGAAAATTTCGGGGCTTACTATTGTTATTTTTCTTCTCCATATTTATCATATTCCGGATAGAGAAAGTTGTTGTATGGAAAGCGGGTAATATGTATTTTGCGAACCGCTTCGTAAACTTTTCTTCTAAAATCTTCCATATTTTCCTTATTCAAAGCCGAAATAAACAACACATTGTCTCCCATTTTGTTCATCCAGGTTTGTTTCCACTCCTTCAGGGTATAATGGGCTTTGGTTTTTTCGGTCACCAAATCATCTTCTTCAATTTCTTCGGCTTCATATTGGTCTATTTTATTAAAAACCATGATGGTTGGTTTATCATTGCTTTTAATCTCACTCATAATCTGGTTAACAGAGGCTATATGATCTTCGAAATTAGGATGGGAGATATCTACTACGTGCAATAGCAAATCGGCTTCTCTTACCTCATCTAAGGTAGATTTAAAAGACTCTACTAATTGCGTAGGTAACTTACGTATAAAACCTACTGTGTCGGTTAATAAGAAAGGCAAATTACGAATCACTACTTTTCTAACCGTGGTATCTAAGGTTGCAAAAAGCTTGTTTTCTGCAAATACCTGGCTTTTGCTAATGGTATTCATTAAAGTAGATTTGCCTACATTGGTATAACCTACCAGGGCTACTCTAACCAATTGCCCGCGGTTACCGCGTTGCACTTCCATTTGCTTGTCTATGGTTTCGAGCTTTTTCTTTAGAAGCGCAATTTTATCCCTAACAATCCTACGGTCGGTTTCAATTTCTGTTTCCCCCGGGCCACGCATTCCAATACCCCCACGTTGCCGTTCAAGGTGCGTCCACATACCTGCCAGTCTTGGTAATAAATATTCATATTGGGCAAGTTCTACCTGTGTTCTGGCATAACTTGTTTGGGCCCTTTGGGCAAAAATATCCAGGATTAGGGTGGTTCTATCTAAGACTTTACATTTTAATATCTTCTCAATATTCTTTTGCTGGGCAGGAGAAAGTTCATCATCAAAAATAGCGGTACCTACTTCGTTTTCATCAACAAATTCTTTTACTTCGTTCATCTTCCCGGTACCAATAAAAGTTTTAGGATTGGGTTTGTCCATATTCTGGCTAAAACGCTTTATTACTTCCCCACCGGCGGTATAAGTAAGGAACTCCAGTTCATCCAGGTATTCTTTTAATTTATCATGCCCCTGTTCTTTGGTAACGATACCAATTAAAACAGCTTTTTCGTGGCTTAGGTCGGTTTTTTCAATCATAAATACAAAGTTACACAATAGATTGCTACTGCGATTTTGCTGAATTCATTTCAACATATTTTTAACTAAAAACATATAAAAAAAGCTGTTTGAAAAGCTTTTAAAACCGTTATCATGAAGCAAGTTCAGTTTAACGAAAATAGACTTTTCAAACAGCCTCGTATTTTTAATTCTTTAGGCTTAGACGAAATTTCTGAGCCCTGGTACAGTACCTAAAACCCATAATTGAAGCCCAGGCCAAACACCTCTCTAATTTGAAAACCCTTCACGGCATTATCATCATAAATTGCCTGAAAAATAAGATTGGTAGAGAGATAATCGTTAATCTTCATTTTCATGTTCATAGTGTAATCTATATCAACATTTTTAGGATCTTCTAGGTAGTTAGAGTAAAGGTTAAGTAAATTTTCCATGCTTACGTTCTCGATAATTTGGAATTTGGCATAGCCTGAAAGCGAGGCACCAAGTTCAAAACGCATAGCTTTATTGGCGTCTACACCAAAATAATCCCCATCTACATACCCTGGTGCAGAGGTGAAATCTTTATCTACAAAAACCATTCTTCCGGTAGCCGGGGCAAGATTTACGTATAAATTTTCACTTTTTTTCCACATTATACCCGGACCAAATTGTAGGTACGCCGGCGATAAGAAGTTGGTATATTCTGTTCTGGTAGTCTCCCCTGTTTCAGCGTCTTCACCAAACTTATACCCTTTGGTTAATTGGGTTCTAAAATTAAGGAAAAGCGAATAATACCAGTTTGAGTCTTGTAGTTGTTTCCCGGCAATAGAGTTAAATTCTAAACGGTCACTGGTTTTTCTGGCAAATTCATCGCTTCGTTGTTTGGTGAGTCCGTAATCTACAAGCAATTTATTGTCCCAGGTAAAATCGTCCTTTAAATAATTGAAATTATAATCGAAGAGTAAGTTTCCGGCAATGTTGGAAGTTCCACCCCCGGTCCATTCGGCGTTAAAAGCCGATTGATTAAATAGTAATGAAATATTCCCTTCTGTAGTCCATCCTTGTTTTTGTTCTTCTTCCTCTTCCTGGGCGCTTAGGTTGAAAATCCCGCCAAATAAAGCGAGGGCAAATACTAGTTTCTTCATATTAATTTTTTGGTTTTTTGTATAAAGGTACAGACGAGCAGGCCTCGCCATACATTAAACTCTTTACCACCGGCTGCAATTTTTCGATAAGTAATAAATAGGCGTTTTTTGGAACCGGTTTATGGGCGCAGCCTTTTACGATTACAGGTTTGTCCTGTAATTCGCTAACATCTAACTTTGAAATAACGTCAGTATAAAGTATAGTTTCCAGGGTTTCTAAATCGCCGGTAATTACCTTTTTTGCGTAGGCTTGTAAATAAGTGGCCAATAGCATAAAGGCCCAGGCCGGGATTATCGCATCACTAGAACAGGTAAGCGCAATAAACTTGTCTTGATACTGGCCCCAGTCGTGATTTTTGGCCTGCTCTCTAAATTCACTTTCGCGTAAAACGAAACCTTCCAGGAGCCAATCTTTCACATCAAACAATACACGTTCACCTTCGGGATAATAATCCTCAAGATTAAAGGTTATAAGTTTACTGTTGGCTACCCGGTTTACAATTTCTTCGGCCATAATAAAGTAAAGGGTTTATGGTTAAAAGTTAATAGGTTTTTAAACTTTTAGAATTTATAAAAGTCCTAATTCCAATTTCGCTTCTTCACTTATTAAATCCTGGTTCCAGGGCGGATCGAAAGTGATCTCTACCTCGGCTTCTTTAACGGTATCTATAGAAGCGACTTTTTCTTTCACTTCCTGTGGTAAACTTTCGGCTACCGGGCAGTTGGGTGTTGTAAGGGTCATAAGGATTTTTACTTCATAATCTGTATTTACCATTACGTCGTAAATAAGCCCTAATTCGTATATGTCTACAGGAATCTCGGGGTCATAAATGGTTTTTAAAACCTTTACGATCTTTTCTCCCAATTCTTGCGTGTCTATTTCTTGCTCCATCTTATTTTAATTGTGTTTGGTATGCCACAGCATACATTTTAAGTTGTTTGACCATACTTACCAAACCATTGGCACGAGTTGGTGATAAGTGTTCTTTTAGGCCAATGTCATCTATAAACTTTGTGTCGGCTTCTATAATTTCAGAAGGATGATGATTTGAAAAAGCCCTTATTAAAATAGCTACAATCCCTTTGGTGATTATCGCATCACTATCGGCCGTAAACACCAATTTATCATCTTTTAATTCAGCGTGAACCCAAACTTTACTTTGGCAACCTTTAATAAGGTTTTCCTCAATTTTATATTTTTCTTCTATAAGCGGAAGTGCTTTTCCAAGCTCTATCATATATTCGTAACGCTGCATCCAGTCTTCGAACATGGCGAACTCATCTACAATTTCTTCCTGTATTTCCTGTATCGTTTTACTCACTGTCTTCTGTTTTTTGCAGGTTTAAAAGCTCCTGATTTTCTGCCGATAAAAATATTAAATCTTTATCGCTAATCTTTACATTTCTAATTTCAGGTAGCACTTTGCCAAAAATCTCTTCATGTTCCATTTGCCCCTGGCAAAACATTTTTGTGCCTAAAGGCTGATTAAATCTTATGATAGAGTCCTGGACTTTATAGCTTGCTACAAAATTATTACAACCGGTCTTTCCCGAAAGTCGTTGCTCTTTTCCTTCAAAATTTAGGATAAATCCTTCGGAAGCAATATTTTCCCCATCCAATTCCAGCAATTTGTAATTGCCATTAAGACTTGCGAGGTCGGCCGGGTTTTCTGAAATTTTTTCTTCTGAATTTCCGCAGGAAATCATTAAAAATACACTTAGTATAAATATAAGTTTCTTCATTATTTTTTGTTTAGGAAAGCATGGTTTTTGCTTTTTTAACCGCTTCAATAAAACGCTCAACTTCCTGTTTGGTATTATAGAACGAAAAAGAAGCTCTAACCGTACCGGGAATTTTATAAAAATCCATAATAGGTTGGGCGCAATGGTGGCCGGTTCTAACGGCAACTCCCATTTTGTCTACCAGGGTGCCAATATCGTAAGGGTGTAATCCTTCAATATTAAAAGAAATTACCGCAGTTTTCTCTTTAGACGTGCCGTAAATTTTCATTCCTTCAATTTCCTGAAGTTTTAAAGTGGCATAATCTAACAATTCTTCTTCGTAGCGTGCAATAGCTTCAAATCCTATGTTGTTCATATAATCTAAAGCTGCACCAAAAGCAATACCGCCACAAATATTGGGGGTACCTGCTTCAAATTTATGGGGAAGTCCGGCATAGGTTGTTTTTTCAAAACTTACCGTAGCAATCATCTCACCACCACCCTGGTAAGGGGGTAGTTTATCGAGCCATTCTTCTTTGCCATATAAAACCCCAACTCCTGTTGGGCCACACATTTTATGTGCAGAAACCACATAGAAATCAACATCCAGCGCCTGGACATCGGCTTTAATGTGCGGGGCTGCCTGGGCACCATCTATTAAAACGGCTGCACCTTTCTCGTGGGCCTTATCTATAATTTTTTTAATAGGATTTATGGTTCCCAAAGCGTTTGAAACATGGTTTAGGAAAACCATTTTTGTTTTTTTAGAAAGCAATTCTTCGAAAGTTTCATAAATAAGCTCCCCCTCTTCGCTCATAGGGATCACCTTTAAAATTGCTCCTGTTTTTTCACAAAGCATTTGCCAGGGAACAATATTGGAGTGATGCTCTAAGGCCGAAACCAAAATTTCGTCTCCTGCCTCCAAAAAGGATGCAAAGCCGTTGGCAACCAAATTTATTCCATGGGTGGTACCTGAGGTAAATATTATTTCGTGTGCTTTTTTAGCATTGAAATGTTGTTGAATTTTTTTTCTGGCAACTTCATATTTGTCGGTTGCTTCCTGGGATAAGCTATGCACCCCACGGTGAATATTTGCGTTGTAGTTAGAATAATAGTCTACAATGGCATCCATTACCTGTTTTGGAGTTTGCGAGGTTGCCGCATTGTCTAAATATACCAGGGGATAACCATTAACTTCCCTATTTAGAATAGGGAAGTCTTTTCTAATTTTTTCAACGTTAAATGCTATGTTATTAGTAGCAATGCTCATTTTAATATGGATTTAAAGATTCTATTTAATGCTACTTTTAAAAGCAATTTATAGATTGAATCCTAATTCTACCCCTAATTTTAGGGCTATAAGTTTATTGATTCTCTTTTTAATTTCCGGAATTTTTACACTTTCCAGTACGTTGTTGGCAAAGGCATACATTAGTAAACCGCTAGCTTCTTTTCTTGGAATACCACGAGACTGCAGATAGAATAAAGCTTCTTCGTCTAATTGACCAATGGTACAGCCATGGCTACACTTTACGTCGTCTGCAAAAATCTCCAACTGAGGTTTTGAGTTTATGGTTGCTTTGTCGTTTAACAAAACATTGTTGTTAGACTGGTAAGCGTTTGTTTTTTGCGCTTCTTTTTCTACAACCACTTTTCCGTTAAAAACCCCCACCGATTTTTCATCAAAAATACCTTTGTAATCCTGGTGAGACTCACAATTAGGTTCTATATGATGCACTAAAGTGTTGTGATCTACATGTTGTTTTCCTTCGATAATGGTAACACCTTTCATGGTAGAATCTATACGTTCTCCCTTTTGATAGAAATTAAGATTGTTTCGGGTTAATTTTCCGCCAAGGGAAAAGGTATGTACCGAACAAAAGCTTTCAGTTTGTTGTTCTATATAGGTATTGTCTATTAAAGAAGCCGATAGATTATCGTTTTGAATCTTGTAATAGTCTACAATAGCGCGTTTATTGGCAAAGATTTCGGTAACCGAGTTGGTAAGTACCGGTTGTTCGGTTAAACTTTGGTGACGTTCAATAATTTGACAATGTGAATTCTCGTCTACCACAATCAGGTTGCGCGGTTGTACCAAAACAGAAGATTCATTTCCGGTAGAGAAATTTATAATCTGAATAGGTTTATCGGCTAATGTGTTTTTATGAATATGTATAAAGGCACCTTCTTTGGTAAATGCCGTATTCAACGAATTTAGCCCATTTTTTGGAGCAATTTTGTTGAAATAATTATCAATTACCGGCTTGTAAAGATCTTTGTTTAGTGCCGAAGACATAAGGCAAACATCAATCTTATCGTGTGTAGTACTTGATAAGTGAGAGGAGTATATGCCGTCTATAAATACCAAATCGTAAGTGTCTATCTCGTGAATAAGGTATTTTTCAATATCTCTATATTCTATGGTATTTTCCTTCTTTGGAAAAAGACTGTAGTCTTCTTTTAAAACCGATTTTAGGGAAGTGTATTTATACTCTTCTTGCTTTCGGCTTGGAAAACCCAGGGCTTCAAAATCTTTAATTGCCTGGTTGCGTATTTTATGAAGATCATCATTCGTTCCTGTATACTCTTCTTCAAAAGCCAGAAATGATGATACTAATTTTTCTTTTAATTCCATTGCAGATTCAATTTATTTCCCCTTAAAATAAGGGAATCATAATTTTAGTGTTTTGGTTTTAAAAACGGATTATTTTTAAAGGGCTTTTTCAGCTTTAATCCATTCATAACCTCTTTCTTCCAGCTCTAGAGCAAGTTCTTTACCGCCAGACTTCACAATTTTTCCATCTACCATTACGTGAACTACATCTGGTACAATGTAGTTAAGTAAACGTTGGTAGTGCGTAATTAGCAGTACCGCGTTGTCTTTAGTTCTAAGTTTATTAACACCATCGGCAACAATTTTAAGGGCGTCAATATCCAAACCAGAATCGGTTTCATCGAGAATAGCTAATTTTGGTTCTAACATAGCCATTTGAAAAATCTCGTTTCGCTTCTTTTCCCCTCCGGAAAAACCTTCGTTTAAAGATCTTGATAAGAACTTACGGTCTATCTCTAAACTTTCTGACTTCTCTCTAATTTTTTTCAACATTTCATTGGCCGGCATATCTTCAAGCCCGTTAGCTTTTCTATGCGCATTAATGGCGGTTTTCATAAAATTAGTAACCGAAACACCTGGAATTTCTACCGGGTATTGAAAAGAAAGAAAAATACCTTTATGGGCTCTTTCTTCAGGGTCCATTTCTGAAATTTCTGTATTTTCAAAAATGATTTCTCCCTCAGTTTGCTCAAATTCTTCTTTTCCGGCAATTACCGAAGAAAGTGTACTTTTTCCTGAACCGTTAGGTCCCATAATAGCATGAACCTCTCCAGGGTTAATGTCTAGATTAATTCCTTTAAGGATTTCTTTATCTTCTATACTCGCGTGTAAATTCTTTATTTTTAGCATAAGTTCTCTGTATGCATCCCTAATAAATGGGATTGGTTTATTATTCTTCTTCGTTTTGTTCTGTAGCCTTTTCGGTTTCCAGAATTTCTAAAATCTCTCGTATTTCTATATTTTCATCCCAGCCATCCTGGCGCGGATTGGTAATTATCTTCCCTTTTACCTTAACAGCTACCATGTCAAATTCTTCTTTTTGAAATGGCTGTACCTGTTTGGCCAATATTTTAGACATAGAGTCTATACTTACGCCATAGATAAAATCGCTACCCCGTAAAATTGCCTCGTCTCCTGCATAGATAAAATCCCCGGTTAGCGTTTGAATGCTATCGGGCACTTTTTCGGTTTCAGGTTGGTTCATTAAATCTTCCCTGCCTTCGTCCTGGCAAGAAAAGGCAGTTAGGGCAATAGCAAAGATGAGCAAAAGCTTTTTCATTCTATCAATTTTCATTTTGCTGTTTATCCTACAGATCCTTCAAGCGAAATTTCTAATAGTTTTTGGGCTTCTACTGCAAATTCCATTGGTAATTTGTTCAATACCTCTTTGCTAAATCCGTTTACAATAAGTGCAATTGCTTTTTCTGTATCAATACCACGTTGGTTACAGTAAAAAATTTGGTCTTCCCCAATTTTACTTGTCGTAGCTTCGTGCTCTACCTGTCCGGTTTTGTTTTTTACTTCAATATATGGGAAGGTGTGCGCTCCACATTTGTTACCCATTAAAAGAGAGTCACATTGTGAAAAGTTACGTGCATTTTGGGCTCTTCCGTTTATTTGTACCAATCCGCGGTAAGAATTCTGCGATTGTCCCGCCGAAATACCTTTGGAAATAATAGTACTTTTTGTGTTTTTACCCAGGTGTACCATTTTTGTACCGGTATCTGCCTGCTGGAAATTATTGGTAACCGCAATAGAATAAAACTCTCCAATAGAATTATCTCCTTTTAAAATACAAGAAGGATATTTCCAGGTTACCGCCGACCCTGTTTCTACCTGTGTCCAGGAAATTTTTGCACCTTTTTCACAAAGTCCGCGTTTAGTAACAAAGTTAAACACGCCACCTTTTCCGTCTTTATTTCCGGGGAACCAGTTTTGAACGGTACTGTACTTAACCTCTGCATCATCTAATGCAATAAGTTCTACCACGGCAGCGTGTAGTTGGTTTTCGTCACGCATGGGAGCGGTACAACCCTCCAGGTAGCTTACATAGCTTCCCGGTTCTGCCACTACCAGTGTACGTTCAAATTGTCCTGTTCCGGCCTGGTTAATTCTAAAGTAAGTAGAAAGTTCCATTGGGCATCTTACGCCCTTTGGGATGTAGCAAAACGAACCATCACTAAATACAGCCGAGTTTAATGCGGCGTAGAAGTTGTCGGTTTTAGGAACTACAGATCCAATATATTTCTTTACAAGCTCGGGATGTTCCCTAATGGCTTCTGAGATAGAACAGAAAATAATTCCTTTTTCGGCCAGGGTCTTTTTAAAAGTTGTGGTTACCGAAACAGAATCCATCACCACATCTACGGCCACACCGGCCAATTTCTTCTGCTCATCTACAGAGATACCCAATTTCTTAAAAGTATCCAGCAATTCTGGATCTACCTCGTCTAAACTATCATATTTCGGTTTTTTATTTGGTGCCGAATAATAAGATATATTTTGGAAGTTTGGTTTTTCGTAATGTACGTTTGCCCATTCCGGCTCCTCCAGGGTTTGCCAGTAGCGAAATGCTTCTAATCGCCATTCGGTCATCCACTCTGGTTCTTCCTTCTTTTTAGAGATCGCTCTAACGATGTCTTCATTTAATCCCACAGGAAAAGTATCCGATTCAATATCGGTATAAAATCCGTACTCATATTCTTTCGTTTCGAGCTCTTTTTTTAAATCGTCTTCAGTATATGCCATTTCAATTTTTTATAAGTTAAGGTCAAAATCTAAAGTTTGAACCATTAAAGAGAAAAACTCTCTCCACATCCACAGGTTCTTTGGGCATTGGGATTGTTAAATACAAAACCTTTCCCGTTTAAGCCTCCAGAAAATTCTAAAACAGTTCCTGCCAGGTATAAAACACTGCGTTTGTCAACTACTATTTTTACATCATTATCTTCAAAAAGTTTGTCGTCTTCTGTTTTAGCTTTGTCAAATTTTAATTCGTATGACAAGCCAGAACAGCCACCGCTTTTAACACCAACACGCACAAAGTCTTGTAAATTATCAAAACCTTCATCGCTCATTAGCGCTGCAATCTTTTTTTTAGCGCTTTCGCTTACTTTTATCATAGCTAAAAAGATTAATTCTAAATTAGCTACAAATATACTATAAAACTAACGGTTTACCATAGCCTCTGTATATGTTTTAAAAATACAATGATAAGTGTTACCAATTCCTGAATTATAGGATTTGAAATGCTTAAATGATTGAAAATTAGTCTGTTTTGTGTGGTTTTATTTGTTTTTTCTAAAATTGATTTGTTAGCTTTTTTAATCTATGCCTATCTTTAGTATCACAGTTGAATAATATTCATTTATTTTGCCAAATAAAATATACTCTTATGTTTCAGAATAGTCAGGATATGCGCACAAATCTTTCAGAATTAGGTGAATTTGGTTTAATAGATCACCTAACAAAAGGTTTCGAGCCTAAATTATCTTCTACCGTAAAAGGTATTGGCGACGATGCCGCGGTATTGAAATTTAATGATAAGCACACGATAGTTAGTACCGATCTTTTGGTTGAAGGTGTACATTTTGACCTTGCCTATATGCCTTTGAAACATTTGGGTTATAAGGCCGTAATGGTAAATGCATCTGATATTTACGCAATGAATGCCAAAGCCACACAAATAACTGTTTCTATTGCAGCTTCCAACCGGTTTCCGGTAGAGGCGCTAGAGGAATTATATTCTGGAATAGAACTGGCTGCAAATTTGTATAATATTGATGTTGTGGGTGGGGATACCACCTCTTCTACTTCTGGATTATTAATTAGTATTACTGCGCTGGGTGTGGCCGAAAAAGAAGATGTAGTTTACAGAAGTGGAGCTAAACCAAATGATTTACTTGTGGTAACCGGTGATCTTGGGGCTGCTTATATGGGCTTGCAAATTTTAGAGCGTGAAAAAGAAGTTTTTAAAGCCAATCCTAATGCACAGCCCGACCTGGATCCTTATACCTATTTAATTGAAAGGCAATTAAAGCCGGAAGCCAGAAAAGATATCCCACCTTTATTAAAGGAACTTGGAGTGAAACCAACCTCTATGATTGATATAAGTGATGGGCTTTCTTCTGAAATTATTCATTTGTGTAAAAACTCGCAAGTAGGGGCTAATTTATTTGAAGAGAAAATTCCGCTAGACCCTGCGGTAATTTCGGTATGTGAAGAGTTTGATATAGATAGTACCACAATAGCTTTAAGTGGCGGTGAAGACTATGAATTGCTTTTTACTGTTTCACAAGATGATTACGAAAAAATAAAAGCAAACCCCAATTTAAGCATTATTGGGCATATGACCGAAGAAAAGGAAGGTATGCATTTAATTACACGTGCAAACCAAAAACTTCCCCTTATTGCTCGTGGTTGGAACTCTATGGATAATAGGGATGCAAACGAAAAATAAAATTCTCCAATAATATTACAAAGAAAACTAGGAAGCGTTGGCGTAATGCTTGCGCTTTCTTCTTTGGTGTATTTTGGCAATATAATCGTTGGTTTCCTTAAATTTTGGTGTTAACCGGGCTAAAAAGCCATTTGCAGTATCGGTCATTTCCATTCCGCATTTTTCGCATTTATATTCGTGAACATGATCTGTCACATTTTTGGAAACTCGTAGTTTATGCCCAAAAATGCTGCAAAAAACTTTAGCGAACGAAAATTTTTTGGGGGCTCTTTCCTTCATAAAAGTTTGATTCTGTTTGTTTTGAAAGTTTAAAATTATAAAAAAAAGTTAATATTTCGGCAAAAAGTTAATATTAATCGATCAAATGCAAAATCTCTCGAACTTCTGTTTGATTTTCGATAAAACACAAATGCCCATCCGGTAAACCAATAAACTTGCTATTACAGCGTTTTGCAACAGATTTTATTGTGTTGTAATCCATAACTGGGTCATTTTTTCCTGCAACAACAATTTTTTGACCCTTAAATTTTGCAAAAAGCTTCGTATGATCTGTACGAATTTTCATGCCTTTAATAGCTGCATAGATTCCGGCAGATGAAAATTGTAGGGCATGCTTCTTTAAAATTTCAATTTGAGATCTAAACTTTTTATTATTTTCAGGAGTTAATAAGTTAGATAGTGCCATACTAACAAATGCTCTTTTATTTTTTAGAACCAATGCTGCTGCCCTGTTGCGGGTAACTTTGCGTTCTTCTGAATCTGCTTCGGGAGTAGAGTTCAGGAGTGCTAAACTACGAGGTATGTTAGGAAAAATATTTTGGAATTCCAAACTTACATAGCCTCCCATGGAGTGACCGGCAAAGGAAGCTTTTGTGATATCTAACTCATCTAAAACCGCTTTTACTGCCCTGGCCATATCGGCCATTGTGTTTATTTCATTAAGGTTTCCTGAATCTCCGTGGCCGGGAAGGTCTATGCAAATAACCTGTCTTTTCACAGCAAGTTCTGTGATAAAATCTTTCCAGATAATTTTAGACTCTAAGAATCCGTGTAAGAGAACAAGCGGGTTCCCGGTTCCCATACTTGTATAAGCAATAGTTGTGTCTTTATAGGTTGTTTCCATGGCTGTTTAAAATAGAAAAAGCCACGAACTCACAAATTAATTCGTGTATTCGTGGCTTTGGTTTGAAATCGTCATCCTGAACTGGTTTCAGGATCTAATATAATTCTAATTAGTCTCATGTTAGAAGCTGAAATAAATTCAGCTTGACGGTAAAATAAACTGATCTAGTTGTAAGAATTATTCGATTAAGAATTCATAATTTCTTCAATCTCTTCAATTTCAATAGGAATATTACGCATTAGGTTGAAGGGCTCTCCTTCTTTTTGAATCACCACATCATCTTCTAATCGAATTCCGAAACCTTCATCGGGGAGATAAATTCCCGGTTCTACCGTAAATACCTGGTTAGGTTTCATGGGTTCGGTTAGAATTCCATAATCGTGCGTGTCCAGGCCAATATTATGGGCTGTACCGTGCATAAAATACTTTTTATAAGCCGGCCATTTTGGGTCTTCATTTTGAACATCTGCCTTGTCCAGTAATCCAAGATCCAGTAATTCAGAAGTCATTAATTTACCTACCTCTTTATGGTATTCAGCCCAAATAGTACCGGGAACCAGCCACTTGGTAGCTTCTTTTTTTACTTTGTTTACGGCATTGTAAATTTGTTTCTGACGTTCTGAAAACCTTCCTGAAACCGGGATGGTTCTGGTCATATCACTAGAGTAATTTGCATATTCTGCTCCGGTGTCAAGAAGTATTAGGTCTCCTTCTTTACATTGCTGGTTGTTTTCGGTATAATGCAAAACATTTGCATTATTTCCACTGGCAATAATTGGGGTATAGGCAAATCCGCGGCTACGGTTTCTTATCATTTCGTGCCAGTATTCGGCCTCAATTTCGTGCTCCCATACTCCGGGTTTGGTGAATTTTAAAGCTCTACGGAAAGCTTTTTCGGTAATGTCGCAGGCTTTTTGCATTAAATCCAGCTCAATAGGGTCTTTTACTGAACGTAGTCTTTGTAAAATAGGATTGCTTTTTGCTACCTGGTGCGCCGGATACTTTTCTTTACACCATTTTATAAATCTTTCGTCGCGGGTTTCGGTTTGTACATTGGCTCGATAATGCTCGTTGGTATTAAAATATACCGTTTCACATTGAGTCATTACTTCAAAGAAAATTTTTTCAAAATCCTGAAGCCAGTAAACCGTTTCAATACCGCTAACTTCTAAAGCCTTTTGCTTATCTAATTTTGCACCTTCCCACACGGCAATATGCGCATTGGTTTCGGTTAAAAATAAAATTTCGCGATGTTCCGGTTTTGGAGCATCTGGGAAAAGCACTAAAATTGCTTCTTCCTGGTCTACACCGCTTAAGTAAAATAAGTCCCTGTTCTGTTGAAAAGGCATGGTGCTATCTGCCCCAATAGGGTAAATATCGTTTGCATTAAAAACCGCCAGGCTATTAGGTTTCATCCCTGCCATAAAGCTTTTGCGGTTTTTTATAAATAACTTACTGTCTATTTGATCGTATCTCATATTTATTAATTTAAAACCTTTAGGTTTATATTTGGTTTTCTTGGTTAAGAAAGTATTTTGTAACGTCATCCTGAATTTATTTCAGAGCCTGCCCCGATTATTTTCTCGGGGATCTAAGTTTTGGTATTAAAAACATGTTAGAAGCTGAAAACAAGTTCAGCTTGACGAGAAATAATTTATTTAGTTTTTTGTTGTGTTTGCAAAGTTATCAATATAATACAGAGGAAAAAACCTCTCAGTAATCCCATAAATTCTTATCTAAAGACTATAATTTGATTTTGTGACAAGTTTTGGTGTATTTAATTTCGGTTATTGGATAAACAGTTCCTTGCTTATTCAAATATATTCAGCCTGTTTTTAAGCGCTAAATTCTCCTTTTGTAGTTTTCTTACCTGTCCTAATAAATGCTGAATAGCTTCCAGTCCCTCTAAGTTTATGTCCAGGTCGTAATGCAATCTTCGTAACCTTTCAAATTCTGAAATAGCATCACAATGCACATATTGGGTTTCTTCCACGGTAATAATTTCTATAAGTCCGCTTTCGTGTAATGAACGCACAAAAGTGCTTTCTACCCGGTACTTTGCGCAAATCTCATTGGTGGGTATTAAATCTTCTAAATTCATGAGCGTAATTTTTGAAGTTCTTTAAATAATTCTTTTTCACGAGTACTTAAATTATCGGGCATTTTTACATTGTAGGTAATTATTAAGTCTCCAAACTGGTTCTCTTTTTTGTACTTAGGAAAACCTTTGCCTTTTAATTTCACTTTGGTTCCGGTTTGGGTTTCGGGTTTCACTTTTAATTTCACTTTTCCATTAAAAGTATCTACGGTAATTTCTCCCCCTAGTAAGGCGGTATATAAATCCAGGTCTACCTGGCTAAACAAATCCTCTTTTTCACGTTTAAATTTGGTGTTATTTATAATATTAAAGGTAATATAGAGATCGCCTTTTGGCCCGCCCTGAACGCCGGGACCACCGTGTTCTTTAATTTTAATGGTTTGTCCGTTTTCAACACCTGCAGGAATTGTAAGCCTAATGTTCTTTCCGTTTACACTAAGAGTTTGTTTGTGGCTGGTGTATACGTCGCTTAATTTTAGTTGAAGCTCGGCATTAAAATCCTGACCTTTAAAATGATGGCCGCGACCTGAACCATGGGCCCTCGCCCTGCTGCCAAACATTTCCTCAAAAAAATCTGAAAAAGTATCTTCGTCAAAATTTCCCGAATAGGAGTAACTTCCCTGGCCGCCTCCAAATCCGGTATTTCCAAACCCGCCGCCGGTATAGGTTCTGCCGCCGGAGGCTTGTTGCTGTTTTCGGGCTTCTTCATAGGCATCGGCGTGTTGCCAATCTTTTCCGTATTGGTCGTATTTTTTTCGTTTTTCAGGATCGCTCAACACCTCGTTGGCTTCATTTATCTGCTGAAACCTTAGCTGTGCTTCTTTATTATTGGGGTTGAGGTCTGGATGATACTTTCGGGCCAGTTTGCGATAAGCTTTTTTAATATCGGCCTGGCTGGCAGATTTGTCTAATTCCAATAATTTGTAATAGTCTATAAAATCCATAAAATTTTATGTTGAAATTATATCTCCTGAAATTACTAAAAAGCTGGCTTACTTTCCATTAAGTTTTTGTGAAATAAGGTGTGTCGTATTAGCAATGGAAACGCTGGCATTGTTCTCTCTTTTGCAAATCTTTTGTAATTTTTATAAGAAATAATATTCGAAAATACAGGTTTTAATAGCTGAAAAAGAGTTGGTTGTTGGTTTTTGGGTTTCAATTTTACAGGTGATTTATTAAGCGTTTTCTAAAATTTTTACTGTTGAAATTAAATTGTAGCTATTGCTGGGTTTAATTTTTGATATGAAGTTAATTTATGTTTTTTAATTTTCATTTGTAATCAAATGTGATTTATTAGCTTTTTTTACGAAATATTAGTTCAATATTTGTTTCAACATTAATACTTAAAACTTTAAAATTGTGTGTGGAATTGTTTGTGCTTTCGATTTAAAAGAAAGGTCTGAAGATTTAAGACCTCAGATATTAGAAATGGCTAAAAGTTTAAGGCATCGTGGCCCGGACTGGAGTGGAATTTATAGTGATGAAAAAGCTATTTTGGCGCATGAGCGACTGGCCATTGTAGATCCCATTTCTGGAGGACAGCCTTTACTGTCTGAAGATAAGCAGCTTGTACTTGCTGCGAATGGGGAAATCTATAACCATAAAGATTTAAGAAGTCAATTTCCAAATTATAATTTTCAAACAGAATCTGATTGCGAGGTTATTCTTGCGCTTTATAAAGAGAAAGGCGATAGCTTTTTAGATGAATTAAATGGGATCTTTGGTTTTGCTATCTATGATGCCGAAAATGATGAGTATCTTATTGCTCGCGACCATATGGGGATTATTCCTTTATATATAGGTTGGGATCAAAATGGAACTTTTTATGTGGCTTCAGAATTAAAAGCTTTGGAAGGGAAATGTGCTAAGATTGAATTATTTCCTCCGGGGCATTATCTATCAAGTAAGAAAGAAGGTTTTCAAAAGTGGTATGAGCGTGACTGGATGGAGTATGATGCCGTAAAGGACAATGAAACCAGTATTGAAGATTTAAAGGAGGCTCTTGAAAGAGCAGTGCACCGTCAATTAATGAGTGATGTACCGTATGGTGTATTGCTTTCGGGTGGCTTAGATTCTTCAATTACTTCAGCAGTTGCTAAACTGTATGCTGAAAAAAGGATAGAGAGCGACGATAAAGATGCGGCCTGGTACCCAAGATTACACTCTTTTGCCATTGGCTTAGAGGGATCGCCAGACCTTGCTGCTGCTCAAAAAGTAGCCGATCATTTAGATACAGTACATCATGAGGTGAAATTTACCATTCAAGAAGGTTTGGATGCTATTAAAGATGTTATTTATCATTTAGAAACTTATGATGTAACTACGATTAGAGCGTCTACGCCTATGTATTTAATGGCTAGAACTATTAAATCTTTGGGGATTAAGATGGTGCTTTCGGGTGAAGGATCTGATGAATTGTTTGGTGGGTATCTTTACTTCCATAAGGCCCCCAATGCCAAAGAATTTCACGAGGAAACCGTTAGGAAATTAGATAAATTACACCAATACGATTGTTTAAGAGCTAATAAATCTCTTTCTGCCTGGGGTATTGAAGGGCGTGTTCCATTCCTGGACAAAGAGTTTATGGATGTTGCCATGAGAATAAACCCTAAGGATAAGATGATTACCGGCGAACGCATTGAAAAATGGGTGCTAAGAAAGGCATTTGAAGATTATTTGCCAGAGAGTGTAGCCTGGAGACAAAAAGAACAATTTTCTGACGGGGTTGGTTATAGTTGGATAGATACTCTTAAAGAATTGGTGAATGCAGAGGTAAGTGATGAACAGCTTGAAAATGCACACTTTAAATTCCCAATTCAGCCACCATCTAGCAAGGAAGAATATTATTACCGTACTATTTTTGCGAATCATTTTCCAAGCGATGCCGCAGCAAAATCTGTACCTTCTGTACCTTCTGTAGCTTGCAGTACTCCAACTGCCTTAGAGTGGGATGAGTCTTTTAAAAATATGAACGATCCATCGGGTAGAGCAGTAGCCAATGTTCACTCCGATAGTTATTAAAAGATTGATAAATCCAATTGAAACTTAGGTTTTATTGGCACAGTCAAATAATATAATACCTCGAAGTTTGCCTCGAGATAGTTTACTAAAAAGCTACCTGAATCCAGGTAGCTTTTTTTATTTACGCCAAAGAGTGTAATGTCCCGAAGTAGTTTACGAAGTTTTTTACCGGGTAGTTCAGATTTAAACATTACCGATCTTCGTTGGGTAATTTAATCTTAACATAGTTTGTGAATTGTGGAAGCGGCATCTCTTTGAATTCTACCAAAAAACTGCATTTACTTTATGAGACATATTGGTTAACTAAAGGTTTTAGCTCTTGGTAATATAGGAAATGCAAATAATGATATTCAACAAAATTATTGCTTACTTATATTTATTCTAAATAGCCCTATAAACAGGCTTGAAAGTTTGTCAGTAAGTGATTTGCAGTGTATTTTTGCTGTTAAATTTCTATAAAATTATCAAACCAATGGGTGGATTTCTAAATTCAACCATAGCAAGAAAATTTGCTATGGCCTTATCGGGACTATTTCTGGTCTTATTTTTAGCTCAGCATTTTAGCATCAATTTTATTTCGGTATTTAGTAAAGACGTATTTAATGAGGTTTCCCACTTTATGGGGACCAACTTCTTTGTGCAGGCTTTATTGCAACCCATATTGATTTTTGGGGTAATTTTCCATTTTATAATGGGTTTTATCCTGGAGGCGAAAAACCGTGGAGCAAGAAACGTTAAGTATGTTAAGTTTGCCGGAAATGAAAACTCAAGTTGGGTATCAAGAAATATGATTTACTCAGGCCTTGTAGTTTTAGCTTTTTTAGCACTTCACTTCTACGATTTTTGGTTTCCGGAAATGATACACAAATACGTAGAGTCTCATCCCGAAGATGCAACTCGTTATTACGGTGAGTTGGTTGCGAAATTCGAAAGCCCGGTTAGAACAATATTATACGTGGTTTCATTTGTATTTTTGGCCCTACACCTTTATCATGGGTTTTCTTCTTCTTTTCAGTCTATGGGATGGAGAAATAAATATGCCAAAGGACTTAGAGGATTCACCAAAGCTTATGCAATCGTTATACCGCTAGGATTTATTTTTATAGCCCTTTTTCACTATATTAATAACCTTTAATAAGTAAGATTTATGTCAGTTTTAGATTCAAAAATACCTAAAGGGCCTCTAGCAGAGAAGTGGACCAATCATAAAAACAATATCGATCTTGTTAACCCTGCCAACAAGCGTAATATAGACGTTATTGTAGTAGGAACAGGACTTGCAGGAGGAGCGGCAGCTGCAACCCTTGCAGAGTTAGGTTATAATGTAAAAACATTTTGTTACCAGGATTCTCCAAGACGTGCACACTCTATTGCGGCTCAGGGAGGAATTAACGCCTCTAAGAATTACCAGGGCGATGGAGATTCAGATTATCGCTTGTTTTACGATACCGTAAAAGGTGGTGATTACCGCTCTCGTGAAGCAAACGTTTACCGTCTTGCCGAGGTGTCAGGAAATATTATAGATCAATGTGTGGCACAGGGAGTTCCTTTTGCCCGTGAATATGGTGGTTATCTTGACAACCGTTCTTTTGGAGGAGTGTTGGTATCCCGTACTTTTTACGCAAAAGGGCAAACAGGACAACAGTTGTTACTGGGAGCATATTCGGCAATGAACCGTCAAATTAATCGTGGGAAAATCAAGCCTTATAACCGTCACGAAATGATGGATTTGGTATTGGTAGGCGGTAAAGCGCGTGGAATAATTGCCAGAAATATGGTTACCGGCGAGATTGAGCGCCACTCGGCACACGCCGTGGTATTGGCTTCCGGTGGTTACGGAAATGTATTCTTCCTTTCTACAAATGCGATGGGAAGTAACGTAACAGCTGCCTGGAGAGCACACCGTAGAGGAGCTTATTTTGCCAACCCTTGTTATACACAAATTCACCCAACCTGTATTCCGGTTTCCGGAGATCATCAATCTAAATTAACATTGATGTCTGAGTCTCTAAGGAATGATGGACGAATTTGGGTGCCTAAGAAAAAAGAAGATGCTGAGGCTATAAGGGCAGGGAAGAAAAAACCAACCGAGCTTTCAGAAGAAGAAAGAGATTACTATTTAGAGCGTCGCTATCCTGCTTTTGGTAACCTTGTACCACGTGATGTGGCTTCAAGAGCGGCTAAAGAGCGTTGTGATGCCGGTTTTGGAGTTAATAAAACCGGGCAGGCAGTATTTCTTGATTTCTCCAGTGCCATTGAACGCTACGGAAAAGAAAAAGCTTTTACTTCGGGACATAAAAACCCTTCGAAAGAAGAAGTTACAAAACTTGGAAAAGAAGTTGTGGCTGCAAAATATGGAAACCTCTTCGATATGTATAACAAGATCGTAGACCAGAACCCATATGAAACCCCAATGATGATATACCCGGCTGTGCACTATACTATGGGTGGTCTTTGGGTAGATTATAACCTGCAAACAACCATTCCCGGTTGCTATGCTGCAGGAGAAGCCAACTTCTCTGACCATGGTGCCAATAGGCTTGGTGCTTCGGCATTAATGCAAGGTTTGGCAGATGGTTATTTCGTGCTGCCTTATACTATTGGTAATTATTTATCTGATGATATTCGTACCGGAGCAATTTCTACAGATTCTCCAGAATTTGAGGAAACCGAAAAGGCCGTAAAAGAACGTATCGAGAAGTTAATGAATGCCAACGGAAACAAATCTGTAGATTCCTATCATAAGGAATTAGGTTTGATTATGTGGAACAAATGCGGAATGGCTCGTAATGAAAAGGGACTAAAGGAAGCTGTTGAAGAAATTGCGGCTTTAAGAGAAGATTTCTGGAAGAATGTAAAAGTTCCCGGAAGTGCTACTTCTAAGAACGCAGAACTTGAAAAGGCCGGACGTGTGGCAGATTTCCTTGAGTTAGGTGAGTTATTTGCTAAAGATGCTTTGCATAGAAATGAATCTTGTGGAGGGCATTTTAGGGAAGAATACCAAACCGAAGAGGGAGAAGCATTAAGGGACGATGAAAACTTTAAATATGTTGCTGCCTGGGAATATAAAGGAAAACCCGCAGATGCAGTTCTTCACAAAGAAGACCTGGTATTTGAAAATATAGAATTGAAAACAAGAAGTTACAAGTAAGTTCATAGTGAATGGTTAATTGTTAATGGAAAAGATAAAATCATTCGAAGATTTAGTCTGCTGGCAAAAAGGTAGGGCTATTCGAATGGAGATTTCTCAACTTATTAAACAATTTCCTGCTGAAGAAAAATTTGAATTGGTTTCCCAAATGAGAAGGGCTTCTCGATCGGTAACTCATAATTTAGCTGAAGGGTATGGAAGATTTCATTTTAAGGAAAATATCCAGTTCTGTAGAGTTTCCAGAGGCTCGCTTTATGAAATAAAGGATCAGTTAATCACTGCACTGGATGAACAGTATATTGACGAGAAAAAATTTGAAAAATTAAAGAAAAAAGTTGAAGAAGGAATAGTTGTTTTGAATGGCTATATTAATTATCTGAAAAAAGCAGATAAATCCTATTTACTTTTAACACTTAACTTTTAACGATTATGAAGTTAACACTTAAAATATGGCGTCAGGAAAGTGCCACGGCTAAAGGAAAAATGGTAGATTATCCTATAGATGGGATAGACGGGGATATGTCTTTTCTTGAAATGCTGGATATACTTAACGAGCAGTTGGTAGAGAAAGGAGAAGATACTATTCAGTTTGATCACGATTGTCGTGAAGGAATTTGTGGTTCTTGTTCACTCCAAATTAATGGAGAGCCTCATGGGCCTGATAAACTAATCGCTACCTGCCAGTTGCATATGCGTTCTTTTAAGGATGGAGATACTATTTATATAGAACCATTTAGAGCCAAGGCGTTTCCGGTAGTAAAAGATCTTATTGTAGATAGAAGTGCTTTTGACCGAATTCAGCAGGCCTGGGGTTATGTTTCGGTAAATACATCAGGAAACACCGTAGATGCCAACACGATTCCGGTAGAAAAAGAAAAAGCCGATGAGTCTTTTAACGCAGCAACCTGTATTGGCTGTGGAGCTTGTGTAGCGGCTTGTAAAAATGCAAGTGCTATGCTTTTCACTTCGGCAAAAGTTTCTCAATATGCCTTGCTGCCTCAGGGTCAGGTAGAAGCTACCGAGCGTGTTCAGGCCATGGTTAGGCAAATGGACGAAGAAGGTTTTGGAAACTGTAGTAATACGGGAGCTTGTGAAATTGAATGTCCAAAAGGAATTTCTTTAGACAATATTGCACGTATGAACCGTGAATATCTTTCAGCCAGTACCAAAGGATAAAACTTCCTTAAATAAGAACAAATCAATCCCAAATTCTTTTCGAATTTGGGATTTTTTATGCAACTTATTTGAAAATTGACTACATGCCAAATTTTAAAAACCTTCCCTCAAAACTTCCAGCCGGGAAAACCAGTATATTTTCGGTAATGAGTGGACTTGCAAGAAAGCATAAAGCCATAGATCTCTCTCAAGGCTTCCCAAATTTTGAAACCGATAATCATTTAAAAGACTTGGTTTGTAAAGCGATGAAAGATGGCTATAACCAATATCCGCCAATGAGTGGAGTATGGGCGTTACGTACGCGAATAGCCGAAAAAATTGCAGCTTTATATGATATTTGTTATGATTTTGAGACCGAAATACTCGTTACCAACGGCGCAACCCAAGCCTTATACTGTGCAATAAACGCTTTTGTACACCCCGGTGATGAGGTGATTGTTTTTAAGCCGGCTTACGATTCTTATGAACCTGATATTAAATTAGCCGGAGGAAAACCTGTTTTAGTAGAATTAAAAGGAAAAAATTTTAAAATAGACTGGCAGGAAGTTGAGGCAAAAATCACTTCCAAAACCAGGATGATCATAATTAATACTCCACATAACCCCACAGGTACGGTACTTTCAAAAAATGATATGCAACAACTGGAAAAGTTGATAAGATGTACAAATATCATTCTGCTGAGCGATGAAGTGTACGAGCATCTTATTTTTGATGATGAAGTACATGAAAGTGCGTCAAAGTTCCCTGGTTTAGCTGAAAGAGCTATTGTTTGTGCCTCTTTTGGGAAAACTTTTCATAATACCGGTTGGAAAATGGGCTACTGCGTTGCTCCCGAAGTTTTAATGAAAGAAATCATAAAACTTCACCAGGCTACAGTGTTTTGTGTAAATCATCCTATGCAGCGTGCTTTTGCAGAGTACCTGAAAAAACCTGAGCATTATCTGCAATTAGGTGATTTTTATCAGCAAAAACGGGATAAATTTTTCGACTTAATGCAAGGTTCAGGGTTTAAGGGAACTCCTTCTAAAGGAACCTATTTCCAGGTAATGGATTATTCAAAAATTACCGACGAGCCCGATGTTGATTTTGCAAAACGATTAATTACCGAACATGGACTTGCTGCCATACCGGTTTCTGTATTTCATAAAAATGGGAAAGATCATAAACAGTTGCGTTTCTGCTTTGCTAAAACAGACGAAACCCTGGAAAAAGCAGCTGAGATTTTACATAAATTATAACACCAGGTTTGTCTGAAAAGCCTGGTTACGTCAAGCTGAACTCGTTTCAACTTCTATCTTGTTTTTAATTATCAACATTTTAGATCTCCGGCAAAATAATCTAGCTAGGCTCTGAAATAACTTCAGGATGCCGATTTTAATTACGTTACTCAAATAAACCAATGACTATAAACCTCCAAAAACAAAGCTTTGAACTCCATCCAAGCGGTGCTGCTTTTTGGAAGGAGCAAGCAATTCTCCTTATTAGCGATGTTCATTTAGGGAAGATTTCGCATTTTAGGAAATTTGGAAGTGCTGTGCCTCATAAGGCAATTCACGCAAATTTTTTGAGATTAAGCGAAGTTGTAGGAAAGTTTCAGCCCAAAGTTGTTTGCTTTTTAGGCGATCTTTTTCATAGTGATCTTAATAGTGAATGGAAATTATTTGAAGACTGGCTTGGGTTTGTAGAAGCTAAGGTGATTCTAATAGCTGGTAATCACGATATAATTTCTCCTTTAAAATATGAAGAATTGGGTGTGGAAATTCATTCAGAATGGCAATTGAAAGATTTTTTACTCACGCATCACCCCGAAACCAGGGAAGGTTTCTTTAACCTGTGCGGTCATGTTCACCCGGCCTATAAACTTAACGGAAAAGGAAAGCAAAGCCTCAAACTGCCCTGTTTTTTCCGAAAAATAGATCAGTTTATTTTTCCTGCTTTTGGCGAATTTACAGGGAATTTTTTGATGAAGCTAAATGATGGGGAAAAAGCATACGCGATTACACAAAATGAAGTAATTTTAATAGAAAACACCTAAAAATGGAAAAACGACTTGCAATATTGAACTTTATCTCGGTAATCCTAATCATTGCAGTGAGCTATATTTCCCAAACAGGAATTATTAATGGCAATACAATGGGAAGTCTTAGCGCCGAATATTATAACCTTTTTACTCCGGCAGCTTATGCTTTTGCTATTTGGGGAATAATCTTTCTTTCGCTTTTGGCCTTTTCCGGATATCAGGTTTATCAGGCCTTTTCAGCTAAAGAAGATTTAAAGTTTTTAAGGGATTCAGGTTATTGGTTTTTAACTGCCAACCTGGCCAATGCCGGCTGGGTACTTGTTTGGTTGTATGAGTTTACCGGAATCTCGGTCTTGTTCATGTTTTTAATCCTTTTTGCACTAATAAAGGTGATTTTGAACACCAATATGGAGCGTTGGGATGCTCCCCTAAAAATTCTGGCTTTTAGCTGGTGGCCTATTTGTCTTTATTCGGGTTGGATAGCTGTGGCCAGTATTGCTAATGTTTCAGCTTATTTAGCTAAAATTGAATGGACGGCACCTTTTTTTGGAGAGGAAATTTGGACGGTTGTGATGATTGTCGTGGCGACTTTTCTAAACATCGCAATCATTTGGCGAAGAAATATGCGTGAATTTGCCGCTGTTGGGGTTTGGGCATTGGTTGCAATCTATTTTAGGCATTTTGGGGAGTTTCCCCTCATTGCTTATTCAGCTTTAATAGGTGCAATTGCCATTTTTTCGAATATTATTTACCACGGTTGGATGAATAAAGAGACAAACCCGATGTATAAATTAATTAAGCGCGATTAACTAACAATCTTTAGCTGTTTGCGAGAGATATTTACACCATTCCCTTTATATCACTTGCCCAACTGGGATACGTGAAAATCATCTTTTTTAAAGTCTCACAATCCAGTTTGCCACACATAGCCATAACAAACATATTGATGATTTCTGACGCTTCAGGGCCAATCAGGTGCGCCCCAATTACAAGTCCGGTTTTATTGTCTACTAATGTTTTGTAGGCATATATTTTTTCATTTATATGCTTGGGATTAAACCAATCTGGAACTAATTTATGCTCTAAAGTATAATCGTAGCCCTGTTCTTTTGCTTCTTTTTC
The DNA here is from genome assembly GCF_016236975.1 of Salegentibacter maritimus. Taxonomy (NCBI): domain Bacteria; kingdom Pseudomonadati; phylum Bacteroidota; class Flavobacteriia; order Flavobacteriales; family Flavobacteriaceae; genus Salegentibacter; species Salegentibacter maritimus. The sequence continues at coordinate 104,691 of NZ_JAEHNY010000010.1, read as the reverse complement.
TAAAAGCCCTACCGAAGCCAATTTGGGGAGCGTAAAAACCACGGTAGGTTGAGGCGGAAAATCTGTTTTTTTAGATGCTTTTTCGTTTAGAAGATTTGCTGCGACAATCTTCGATTCCTGCGAAGAAAGTGGGGTTAGCGGTAAGCCGGGACTTGCCGAAACATCACCACAAGCATAAACATTTTCGTTGGTGGTATTTTGAAGAAATTCGTTCACAGTAATCCCTTTGTTGCTAAAAGCGACCTCGCCTTTTTCCAATGCTAAATCGTCTATAGATGGTACACGGCCCGCAGTATTAAAAACTATTTCGGCTTTTGCTGAAATTTCTTTTCCATCTTGCATCGCCTTCACCCTAAAGTTCTTTTGTAGTTTTTCAATTTCATTTACTTCAGCATTAAAAATAAATTCAATGCCAAGGTCTTCTTTTGAAACCTGTTGAATGTAGTTTACCATATCTTTATCGAAGTTGGAAAGTGGTCGCGGTGCAAAATCCATCATCGTAACTTTCACCCCAAATCTTGCAGCAATATGGGCAAATTCCATCCCAATATAGCCGGCGCCTATAAAAAGCATGGTTTCCGGTAATTTTTCTAATTTCAGGAAGTCTTCACTTAATAGCGCATGTTCTTCCCCGGGTATTTTTAAAGGCATTGGTTTTTGGCCGGTGGCGATTACAATTTTATCGGCTGTTACCGTTTTTCCTTCTACCGAAAGTGTGTTTTTATCTAAAAATCTTGGGGACTGATGATACATTTTTATGCCCAAACCGGTAAGATCTTTTTCGGTAGCGGCAGGAATGGCATCTACAAAAGTTTCTTTAAATGCCATAAGTTCGCTCCAGCTTACCTGAGGTATTTTTGTAATTCCCTTTCCTTTCATTTTTTGAGTCCTATCTATAATTTCGGTAAAGCCTACCAGAACTTTTTTAGGATCGCAACCCCTATTGGGGCAGGTGCCGCCATATTCCCTATTATCGGCTATGGCGACTTTCCAGCCTGCTTTTGCACAGTCTTTGGCCACACCTTTGCCTGCAGTTCCTGTTCCTATTACAAATACATCAAAATGCTCAAATCCCATAATAATTATTTATCATAGCAAATTAGCCATCTTCAGTTGCATTTGCTGTTATGGAAATGGTAAAAGTGGAAAATGGATGAAACTTTAAAAGTTCTAAAATATAAAATTTGTAATTTTATATTATCAATAACATTCTGATTATGGAAACAATAGCGTTAAAAAAAACGGTCCTGAAATATGTTGAAGAAGCAGATGAACGTCTATTAGAAATGATGCTTTCTCTCGCCGAAAGTTATGAAAATAACGACTCTTCAGTTCTCTCCGAATCAGATTACCAGGAAATGGATAAGCGTAGGTTGAATCATCTAAAAGAGAAAAGTGAATCCTATTCCTGGGAAGAAGTGCAGCAAAGAGTTAAAGATTCTTTGAAGAAATGACTTTTAAACTTATAATTAAAGAGGAAGCTCAGTTAGAAGTAATGGAAGCTTTTCTTTATTATGAGCGAAAACAAAATGGGCTGGGCGATTTGTTTTTAGATCATCTTACTTCTTATTTTAGGTGGATTAGAAATTATCCGCTTCATTTTTCGCAAAAAAGAAAACCATTTAGGGAAGCTGTAGTTAAGCGTTTCCCGTATATTATTATCTACGAAGTTCTGGAAAGTGAGGTAATTGTTTATTCTGTGTTTAATACATGGCAAGATCCCGCAAAGAAAAAAGTATAAACCCACTAACGTTAAAAAAATGTTGAGAGGTTGCGGGACAATGTTTCTGCAATTATCTTTGCGCCAATGAGTACATCAATGATCGCCCAGAGCTTTGCACAATCCCCGCAACAGCAGGAATTGAGGGAATCCCTTGCCTCTTTCGACTCTGCTCAGGAGGACAAAAAAGAAAAAAATAGAACTAAAATTCAATTAAAAGGTCTTGTTGGTTCTGCCTTTTCTTTCGTTGCTGCTAATGCATTTAAAGAGGCAGAAAAACCCTTTTTGCTAATTTTTAATGATAAGGAAGAAGCCGCTTATTATCTTAACGATCTCGAGCAATTGGTTGGAGAAAAAAACGTGCTTTTTTATCCCGGCAGTTACCGGCGCCCATATCAAATTGAAGAAACCGATAATGCAAACGTACTTTTAAGGGCCGAGGTCTTAAACCGAATTAATTCACGAAAGAAACCGGCGATTGTTGTTACCTATCCTGACGCTTTATTTGAAAAAGTAGTAACCCGCAAAGAGCTGGATCGCAGTACCCTTAAAATATCTGTTGAAGACGAACTTTCTATAGATTTTGTAAATGAAGTACTTTTTGAATACAAATTTAAGCGGGTAGATTTTGTAACCGAACCGGGAGAATTCTCTGTACGTGGAGGGATTATAGATGTTTTTTCCTTTAGTAACGACGAGCCCTACCGTATCGAGTTTTTTGGAGACGAGGTAGATAGCATTCGAAGCTTTGATGTAGAGACCCAACTTTCTACAGATAAAGTGAAGAAAATTTCGGTAATGCCTAATGTTGAAAACAAGCACCTGGACGAAATCAGGGAGAGTTTTCTAAAATATATTGCTGAAAATACAGTGGTTTTTGTAAAAAACCTTGATTTGCTTACAGCACAGGCCGATAAACTTTTTGGTAAGGCCGAAGAAGCTTTTCAAAAACTCTCTGAAGAAGTAAAACACAGCGAGCCTAAAGAGCTGTTCTGTAGCGGGCAGTTAATTAAAAGTCAGTTGGAGCTCTTCTCTGTGGTAGAATTGAGTAACCAGGCGTATCTAGAGCCTCAAAAAAGTATAGAATTTCAAACAACACCTCAGCCTTCGTTCAATAAGCAATTCGATTTACTCATTGATAACTTAATTAAAAACCAGGAAAACGGGTATACCAATTATATTTTCTGTGTAAGTGAACAGCAAGCCAAACGTTTTCATGATATCTTCGACGACCAGGACCGTATCGTGAAATATCAAACCGTCGCTTTGTCTTTGTTCCAGGGTTTTATAGATGAAACCGGAAAAAATATTTGCTATACAGATCACCAGATTTTTGAGCGCTATCATAAGTTTCATCTAAAGAATGGCTATGCCAAAAAACAGGCAATTACCATCAAGGAATTGAGTAATCTTGAAGTAGGCGATTATGTTACTCATATTGATCACGGAATTGGGAAGTTTGGAGGCCTGCAAAAAATTGATGTAGAAGGAAAGAAGCAGGAAGCCATTAAGCTTTTTTACGGTGAGCGTGATATTTTATATCTCAGCATCCATTCCTTACATAAAATCTCAAAGTATAACGGGAAGGATGGTAAGGAGCCCAAAATCTTTAAATTGGGAAGTAATGCCTGGAAGAAACTTAAACAAAAGACCAAAGCCCGGGTAAAGCATATTGCTTATAATTTAATTGAACTGTATGCAAAACGCCGATTGCAAAAGGGATTTGCATTTGGCCCCGATTCTTATTTACAACACGAGCTGGAAGCCTCTTTTATGTATGAAGATACTCCAGACCAAAGTACTGCCACCCAGGCGGTGAAAGAAGATATGGAAAGCGAACGGCCCATGGATAGGTTGGTTTGTGGGGATGTTGGATTTGGAAAAACAGAGGTGGCCATTCGGGCAGCTTTTAAAGCCGTAGACAACGGGAAGCAGGTGGCGGTTTTAGTACCCACCACCATATTGGCTTTTCAACACCATGAAACTTTTTCTGAACGTTTAAAAGATTTTCCGGTCACTGTAGATTATTTAAATAGGTTTAGAACGGCCAAAGAACGTAGGGAAACCCTCGCAGATCTCGAAAATGGTAAAGTAGATATTATAATTGGTACGCACCAATTAGTAAACAAAGCTGTAAAATTTAAGGATCTCGGACTTTTAATTGTAGATGAAGAACAGAAATTCGGGGTTTCGGTAAAAGATAAGCTAAAAACCATAAAGGAAAATGTAGATACCTTAACCTTAACGGCAACGCCTATTCCAAGAACGCTTCAGTTTAGTTTAATGGCCGCAAGAGATTTATCTACCATTACTACGCCACCACCCAACAGATACCCAATAGAAACCAATGTGATACGGTTTTCTGAAGAAACTATTCGGGATGCTGTTTCTTATGAAATTCAGCGGGGAGGGCAGGTTTTCTTTATCCATAACAGGATTGAAAACATTAAGGAAGTTGCCGGCATGATTCAGCGTGTAGTGCCCGATGCTAAGATTGGTGTGGGACATGGGCAAATGGAAGGTAAAAAGCTGGAAAAGCTGATGTTGAGTTTTATAAACGGTGAATTTGATGTTTTGGTCTCTACCACTATTGTAGAAAGTGGACTGGATGTAACCAATGCAAATACTATTTTTATTAATAACGCCAACAACTTTGGAGTTTCAGATCTTCACCAAATGCGGGGTAGGGTAGGCCGAAGCAATAAAAAAGCTTTTTGCTACTTTATAACACCGCCATATTCGGTAATGACCGAAGATGCCCGGAAACGAATGAGCGCACTGGAACAGTTTTCAGATCTTGGGAGTGGGATAAATATCGCGATGAAAGATTTGGAAATTCGGGGTGCCGGCGATTTACTGGGCGGTGAGCAAAGTGGGTTTATCAATGAAATAGGTTTTGATACTTACCAAAAAATCCTAAATGAGGCGATTGAAGAATTAAAAGAAAATGAGTTCCAGGAATTGTATAACGAAGCAGAAAACATAGAGGATAAAACCTTTGTAAAGGATACGCAAATAGATACCGATTTTGAGATTTTATTCCCTGATGATTATATCAATAATATTACAGAAAGACTAAATTTATATACGCAGCTGAATAAAATCACTTCGGAAGAAGAATTGCTAAAATTTGAAGCTGAACTTGTAGATCGTTTTGGAGAATTACCGGCACAGGCAGTAGATTTATTGAATAGTGTGCGTATAAAATGGATTGCCGCTGCTATAGGTATAGAAAAAATTATCCTAAAACAAGGCAAGCTGGTGGGCTACTTTATTTCCGATCAACAATCCAGGTTTTATCAAACCAAAACTTTTACCAGAGTGTTGCAATATGTGCAATCCCATAGGCATAAATGTACTATGAAGGAGAAGAAAACCAGAAATGGCCTGAGATTACTCTTAACTTTTGATAAAATTACTTCTATTGAAAGTGCATTAAAAGTTTTGGTACCCTTAGACTTTAGGACGAAAGAAGAAGAGGTTGAGACCCTTTCTAAGTAAATTCGGGACAAGCTCTAACTCCCGAAGAAGGATTTATTCTGAATAATGCTCCCCTCCTTTCTAAGGAGGGGTGGCCGATAGGCCGGGGTGGTTGGAACCCTTCCGTAATTCCTGCGGAATTCCACCTTCCCTTAGAAAGGGAAGGAGCTTTAGTTTTCTTTATTTGGACCCTGTTTCATCGACGATATTTTATTTTAATCATAGACCTGTTTTTTGCCCAAATTTTTAATTTAAGCTCCCCTTCTTTTTAAGGAGGGGTGGCCGATAGGCCGGGGTGGTTAAGAACTTCCCACATTCTGAACTTGTTTTCGCAATCTATGCTGTTAAATAGTTCCCTTAAACTCATAATCTAAAACTTCCTTCAAATTTACCGAGCTAATCTTTTTTCCTTTAGAAATTCCATTTTGGTCAAAGTCGGGAATATTTAAATTCTTTTCCTTTGCGGTTTTCGTGTAATAATCTTCTTTGGTGGGATGATAGGGGTAGGCGGCGTTAAAGATCTTTCCCCAGGCTTCTTTTTTGATGATCTGGTTTATAATTTCAATACAATCTATCTGTTGAATAAGATTTACAGGTGCCTTTGGGTTTTTAATGCCGGTTTTATTTGCAAGAAAATTTACAGGATGCCTTCCCGGGCCAATTAAACCCCCAAACCGAATAACGGTGGTTTGAAAATGCTTATTTTTTAATACCATTTTTTCAGAAGAAATTAGTTGTTTCGCCGCTTCTGAAATTCCGTTGGCTTCATTTTCCTCGGTATATTCCGGTATATCTTCTTCATCTTTATAAACTGAAGTAGAGCTTACAAAAAGCACTTTTTCAATAGGAGATTTTTCAATATAATCAATGATTCGCCCAATTTTTCCTACGAAATCGGCTTTGGGATCGCTGCGTAATCCCGGCGGAATATCAATAATTAAAATTTCAGAATGGGCAAGGAAAGAAGTAAGGTCTCCCTGGATACCTTCTGTAAAAATTTTAATCTGATAAGGTGTAATCCCGGCTTCCCGTAGCTTTTGCATTTTTTCCCTGCCGGTTACCGAGCCTTTTACAGTATGCTCTTCTTTTAGTTTTTTTGCTAGTGGCAATCCCAGCCAACCGGTTCCTAGTATAGATATATTCATAATTAATAGTTCTCTTGATAGGCTATTTGAAGATTGATGGAACGTCATCCTGAATTATTTTCAGGATCTAATTTGTTTTAAACTAAGAACATGTTAGAAGCTGAAACAAGCCCACCTAAACACACGGGCAAGTTTAGCTTGACGAAACCTGGAAAATATTTAAACAATTTTAATGATCTTAAAAAATATTCGTGTATTCGGGGCAAAAAACCACTTAACCCAAAGCTACAAAACCAAATTCTACTCAGGACTTATGGTTTTCTTAAAAATTACAGCATCATTTAGTACAAAGGGTCTCGGAATCATAGTCTCTGGCCTTGGTTTTACATTTAAAGCTTCATTTTCAATTAAATCGTAGCTAGACTCGTAAAGTGTAAATTGAGGTTTTTTATCCTTCTTTAAACTGAATTCCAATTGTAAAGTATCCCTGCCTGAAACGTGATAAGTTAAAATCCGGTTGTGCCATCTTCGGGTATGAATATGAAATTTATTATTGCCAAGTGCCACCGAATCAGCTTCAAGCCCGTTTACCTTAAAACTTTCAAAATCTGTTTCCCTATCAGCAAAGAGTTCTATTCTCCCGGCATTGCGGTTGGTAGCTATTTTTAGGGAATAGGAGTTAAAGGCCGGGGTAGAATCGGTTTGTTTCCAAATTATGCCGGGCGATTTCAGTTTAATTTTTGGTGCACTGTTACGCCAGGTGAAATTTGACTTGTATTTACTGCTAAATGTGTTGTTTTCGGAAGGAGCAATTAAAGGCTCTTTTCCAAAGTATAAAGCCGTCCATTCATCGGGCATTTTATCGTATGAATACCAATTGGTTTTATCCTTATCGGCATCAAAAAGATACACTAGGGAATTGGGTTTTGGATGTTCTTTGGTGAAATCGGCTTTAAAATGAGCGGTAATTAAAAGGATATTAAACAGAAGAAAGAAGAATACCGCAATTTTTTTATTACTCTTAAAATAGGTGAAAACCGGCAATAAAAGTTGGAACAATAATACGCTAAGCAAAGCCGAAACAAATAAGATTTTTAAGCCTAAAGCTACCGGGAACATTTTTATAAAAGGTGCCAAAATAAAGATAGCCGGAAGGCTTAAGAAAGCCATCAATAATGAGTTAGGCGATTCTTGCCGTAGCATAATAAAAAATTGTAACAAGGCAAATAGGCCGGGGATAATAAAATAGGCCGCACCTTTTAAAAAGAAAGCGAGTAAAGTACAAAGCAGTAGCCAGAAGAATAGGGGGATAACAAATAGATTTGCCTTGTTTTCTATATGTCGAAATCGAAAATAGCTAAAAAAGGCAATCAATAAACTTAGTGAAACAAATGCAGCGATATAATAATACCCGTTATAGGTGAAGCCATGTTCCATCTCTGAATATTCCGGATAGCTGTAGAGGAGAAGCTTCCAAAAAAGAAAAACCAATAGGCCAGAGAAGACAAGGCTTACAATAAAAGGAATACTACTCTTTGCAATCTCTTTAAAATCAAGTTTGTTTTGAGAAACACCATAAGCCAAGAGACCAAAAAATAAGATAAAAGCCAGAATAAGCATTGGGAAAATCCATGAAAATGGATAACTGATAATTTCCCCGCCAGGAAGATTAAAGAACAATACTTCTTTCTGCGATTTAACTTCATTCAAATTGGCATCTTTGAAATACTGAAGCAATGGCATAAGGTAGCTGCCCTGGTGTGCCAGGCTTTCTTTATCTAAATTTTTGGGAGTGTCTGTTGCGGTATGATAATCAAAATGATCGTCTATAAATGCGAAATTATATCCTGGGATATTGCCTTGTTCACGTAAAACCGTTAGATCTGTATCGTTAGGCAACATTTTATAAACGCTGTAGACCAGGGAATTGGTAACGGGAAATTTGGGATTAGCTTCTTTAAAAGCTTTTATGAGCCCGGCGTTACCCGTGTTGGTTTCCAGGAACATAAAGGAATCGCCTCCACTACCACGAGCTTCAAAATTAAGGGCAAGTTTTGCATCTTTAGCCCAGGGATGGTCTTTTATAAAAAGTTCGGCACCATTTAAACCTAATTCTTCGGCATCGGTAAATAGGATGATAATATCGTTTTTATGGCTTGGGTTTTCGGTTAAAAAAGCGCGTATTCCCTCTAAAATTGTTCCCACACCGCTGCCGGCATCGCTGGCTCCCAATGAAGAATGCGGATTACTATCATAATGCGTCATAATCACTAAAGCCTCACCGTTTCCGTTGCCTTCTATACGGGCCATGATATTTTGAGGGCGAACCAATACGCCATGTTTATTAAGGGTATAATCTTCATGGGTTTGCGCCTGTAAACCCATTTCCTGTAGGCGGGACACAATATAGTTTCTAACACGACTATGTGATGCGGTTCCTACGTAATGTGGTTTTTGGGCTATTGCTTCAACATGTTTAAAAGCGCTTTGGGTTGAAAACGTGTTTTCTAGAGCGTCTTCAGCTTCAATAGTTTTTGGCTGGCTGCTGTAAAAACTAAACCAAATTGCAACAGCAATAAAAATAAATGAGAAAAAACGAGGTATATTTTTCAGCATAATTCAGAAAAGAACAAAAGATTTCACAGGGTTTAAAGATACTTAAGATTTTAAGGAATTGTAGCACTGCTAAGTAAGCTTTCAAAATAATTAAATTTTACCTATATTTAAGTTATTAGTAATCAAAAAATTGGGCTATGGGTATTAAAAGTTTTCAGGGAAAAAGGGCAGCGCCGGAAAAACCGAAAAGCGCGCCTATGTTGGTTAGGGATTATATGAGTACTTCGCTTATAACTTTTAAGGAGCATGAGAATATTATGGATGTTGCCGAAAAACTTACCAAGCATAAGATCTCTGGTGGGTGTGTTGTAGACGATAATAATAGGTTATTGGGTCTTATTTCTGAAGGAGATTGCATGAAACAAATTTCTGACAGCCGATATTACAATATGCCTTTAGATGATGCTACGGTTGGAAAGCGAATGACTTGCAATGTAGAAACCATTGAGGGAAACATGAATGTTATGGATGCGGCCAAACTCTTTATTGAAAAGCGTTTTAGACGTTTTCCCATTGTAGAAAACGGAAAGCTTGTTGGACAAATTAGTCAGAGTGATGTTTTGCGGGCAGCAGTAAAATTAAAAGGAAATAATTGGCACCAGGTTTAATTGCGTTTTACCAACGCATAAACGTCGTTTTCTAAAGGGAGATAGCCCTGATTGTACACAAAATAATAGACTTTTCCTGTTTTTGTAGTATAAATACTGGTAATATATTCAAAACTAAAACCACGAGATAGTAATTTATTTTTACGAATCGTGGTTTTTTCGTTTGGATTAAATTCCTCTAAAATGCGGTAATTTTTACGCAGTTGGTTGTTTACATTCCTTACAAGGTTTTTCCTGTCTTTGTTGCGGTTATTATGATAGGAATTGCGGCAGTAATCGCTGCAGAATTTTTTATCTACACGCCCCACCATTTTTTCGCCACATTCCAAACAGGATTTTTGCATATTAGCTTGATAATCGAGATTTAAACCTTTGAGTAAATTCTCTCTAAGCCTATTTCAAGATAGTTAGTTTACATTAAATATAAGAAAAACCTTATTAAATTCTGAAATTCAGTTTTTTAAGGTTTTTTATTGGTGCCGCCCCCGAGGTAGTTTACTGTTCGTTTTTTTGTATTTCTGCCTGGCGCATGGGCATACTATCTATAATATTGAAGAGTTTTTTTGCTGAAAGCATTTTAGTTTGATCCAGTTTTTTACCGCCGTCTAAACCAATAAGCAATACCCGAAAATCACTTTTTTTACCATTATATGCTTCAAAGAGTTCGGTTGATTTTTTCCAGTTTTTCTCCTTAAAGCCAGTTTTATATTTTTCGGGTAGAATTTGGTAAATCACCAGTTTTCGTTCTTTTAAGCCCTCAGGCTCTTTTTGAAGTTCTTTATATTGTTGTTGAAATTTTTGGTTGTTTTTTGAAGCAATAATTAAAATGAGACGGTCTTTCCATTGGTGTTTAGAAAGATCCTGGGCGTGTAAACTCACGCTGAAGAAAATTAGAATATAGCAGCTTATAAATTTTCGCATATTCTAAAATACAAAATAACTATTATACCTTAAGCCTAAGCGTTTCTGCACGAGCCATAAAAGAATCTTTTAAGCGTTCTATTTTTGGACTCATATTGGATGCAAAAACCAAATATTGACATCTTGAAATATGCTGGGGAATTCTAATTAGATCGTTATAATCACTGTTCTTAGTTAAAAATTCGGCGTTTTCTACGGCAAGAACTTTTAACTGACTTACATTAATACCGGTGATTTTAAAAAGCTTGAATAGCTTTTTAGGAGTAGCAATAACAATATCAACACCGGCATAAATATCATCTTTTTGTTTACTGATGTCTGGAGCATCGTAGGCACTATATACACGCAAATCCATATATTTAGTGAATTTGTCGAATTCTTTCTCCAAAGCAAGGGCAGCCTCTTTGTCCTGCACAAAAATCAATGCTCTTGGAGCATCTTCAAATGCCGCACTATCTAATTTCTGAATGGTACTAATTACAAGTGCCGTTGTTTTTCCCGAACCCTCTGGAGCTACGATAAATAAATCCCTTCCACTTTTAATTTTGGGTAAAATTTGCTTTTGAAAAGGAAGCAGCTTTTCAATTTTTAGTCTTTCCAAAGCTTCTTTAAGCGGAACATTCAGTTTTTCTAATGACATACAATTTGATTTAAACCAGATGCTTTTTTATTAAAAATCAAAGACTTACGGGACTTACAAAGATAAGGTTCCCTACAGTTATAGCGCTATAAAAATATAATTGCTTTTAAATTACTTCAGGTTTGAAACAAAAGGTTTGTTATTTATACGATAAGTGAGATTTTTAACCACTCTGGTGTCTAGACTTTTGCAATAAAAATCCTTTAGGCTTTTATGAGTTGCTGTAATCTGGTTTCAATGGGGAAGCCTTTAATTCCTTCTTTAGTTTTTAAATAATTTTCAATTTCTGTATTGGTCATACAGTAGGTTTCTTTTAGGCCTTCAATAATAATTTTTAAATAGAATTCGTGCGGAGAATTGATTTCATCTTTTAAGTATTCTTCATTGGTGAAGGTAAAAATAGGGCAGTTTTCTTCCTCCCCCAGGTAAATAATTTTCCCGTACCAGGAGTTATTTTTCATATCCAGGCTAGCATTTTTAATTACTTGTTTCAGATCTATATCAAAATCGCCTTCAAATTTTATTTCCTGTTGCACCAAATCCACAAATTGTTGTTGGGTAATGAGGTACATCCTGCCCAGGGTTTTAATATTTTGATTAAAGTCGGGTTTTATAAATCCGGCACCGCCTCCACTCCAGGTTTTTGAAGATTTAGCGAAATAAAGTTCACCGCTAATACTAATACTTTTAGATTTTTCAGGAAGTGTTTTATTAGTGCAACCGGGATAAACACGCTTAGCATTTGCAGGTTTGCCGCCACTAATATAGCAGCTAAAACGTTCTTTTAGTAAATTGGAACCATAACAGGCATACCAAACTTTGGGCTCTTCTTGTAGCATCTTTTTCCTCTAATAAAAGCTTTCAATTTGAGAATCACAACTCTGGGCAAAAAATAATTTCTATAACCTATTATGATTAATCTAAATTTACTATTTAATCATTTACAAACGTTTACAAGCGTCTTTAAACGTAAATAAATAATTACCAGACGATTAGAATTTGTTTTAAGATATATGTTTGTGCTGTTGAAATGAACCAACGATTTTCAGCTTTTTAAATGAATATGTTATGAGCACTATTAGAAACAAAGTACAATTGATCGGGAATGTAGGAAAGGAACCTGAAATCGTAAATCTTGATTCGGGCAAAAAGCTCGCGAAATTCTCGGTTGCGACTAACGAGAATTACAAAAATGGAAATGGGGAGCGCATTACCGATACCCAATGGCATAACATTATAGCCTGGGGTAAAACTGCCGAGTTAGTAGAAAAATATGTAGGTAAAGGTAAAGAAGTTGGGATAGAGGGAAAGCTTACCAACCGGAGTTGGGACGACAAAGATGGCAATAAACGCTATATTACTGAAATTGTTTGCAATGAGTTGTTGCTGTTAGGTCAAAAATAGATCTCGTGGGCCAGGCGATAGGTATTGGCGTGAGCTTCTATAATCACTCTTATTTCTTTAGAGTAGCCGCCGCCCATACTGCATTGCACGGGAATATTTAGATCGTGGCAGGTTTCTAAAACAAACCTGTCTCTTTCTTTACAGCCATTTACAGTGCAGGAAAGTCGGCCTAGCTTATCGGTTTCTAAAATATCTACGCCGCTTAGGTAAAAGATGAAATCTGGTTTCTGTTTTTCAATTAAACCGGGTAAAGTTTCTTTTAATAGTTTTAAGTAATTGTCGTCGCTACTACCGTCCGGTACTTCAATGTCGAGGTCTGACTTCTCTTTCTTGAAGGGATAATTGCCTTTTCCGTGCATAGAAAAAGTAAAAACCGAAGGGTCATCCTGAAAAATTTCGGCTGTACCGTTTCCCTGATGAACGTCCAGGTCTACGATAAGAATTTTATCAGCTAATTTTTTATGCTGAAGGTACCTGGCGGCAATTGCCTGGTCGTTTAGCAGGCAAAAAGCTTCTGCACGATTGGTATAAGCGTGGTGGGTACCACCGGCAATATTAAAAGAGATTCCATTTTCTAAAGAGTAATGAACAGCTTTCATGGTCCCATCGGCAATAATCATTTCCCGTTTTACCAAAGCTTCAGACAGTGGGAAGCCGCTTCTTCTAATTTCTTTTTTACTAAGATTTAAGTTGCATAATCGTTCAAAGTAATCTTTATCGTGAACATTTAGAATATATTTTTCTTCGGGGAATCCCGGTTCAAAAAAGTTGTCTTCGCTACAGGTTCCTTCGTGAAGCAACTGTCTGGGTAGAAGCTCATATTTCTCCATCGGGAAACGATGGCCTTCGGGTAAAGGATGTTTATAGATGGGATGGTAAGCGATTTTGAGCATGAACTAACTTTCTAATCATTCCCAATGGCCATATTTACCTGCATTGCGTGGTTGAAAATTATATTTTGTAAATATTATAAACACTAGCAAAATTGTTATAACCGCCCCAGTAATAATTTCCGTTTTTTTCAAAAATCGTTTCGGCGAATATATTTCCATATTTTTCAGAAACTTTTTTAATTTTATTAAAAATATTTGGTTCTATATCGCCTTCAATGTGTTTATAATTTTTATCAAATAAACCATTAATTTCCACTGTTCTACTATAGCCATAAGAAATATATCCGGTTAACATTGGGTTAAACCCTATAGTCATGGCACTTGCCATTCCTCCACCTAAGGCACCACCCATCATGCCCATGCCCATGGCAGGATTACTTTTGACCTCTAGTGAGCTTCCTAGATTTATTTGATATACCTCGCCCTTTTTTCTAGCAGTTATGGCAATAGGTAGATTTTTCATTTTTCGGATAAATTTGGCTGTTTTTTCATATTCACGATATGATGTATACATACCTCCTTCTTGAACTATAGGAGTATTCTTAAAGTAAATCTCTTCACCCTTACTAACTTCATGGGAGTTTAAAACAGAGTTGTTTTTAAGATTTACAATGTGAAACTTCAGAGCATCTTTAGTTGTAATTACCTGATATATGTTATGATCTAAAACAAAGCTGTTCGAAGCTTTATGATTCATCTCTTTTCCAAAACGTGGTTTGGCAATCCTACTTATATCACCAGTCAATTCATCTAAATTTATTTGTAAAAGATAGGTGAAATAATGATTTTTATCGAGGTTAACCAAAAGCTGATTTTCTTGTTTTAAGATCTTTACGTTTTTGGAAGCTTCTTCAATACTATTGGGTTGTCCCTCCTGCATTATACCAATGTCAGTGATTTTTGAGAATCCCTCATAAGATGTGAAAAGATCATTGAATTTTATTGGTCTATTATTCTCGTTGAGGTAGTTACTTTCGCTAAAATCTATTAGGGTGGTAGAAGGAGAGTTGTCTTTTGTATATTTATATAACTTAATGGCTTCAGAGCTATTAGGAAGAGAGAAAATAAAAAAACTGTTTTTGTAATTTATACTTCCTAAAAACCTTTCTTCTTTTAATCTAATTTCTAATTCTGTGAAATTAGTTTCTCCGGAATCAAAATGAAAAACTATTTTCGAAAATTTAGTTTTAGTTGTATTGGATAAAAAAAGGCTCACTTCCTTATCCTTGATAATATATCCAGAGAAAATGTCGAATTTATTAGGAATTTTTAAAGGCTTTATATGGCCAATTTTTTTAAAATTGTTATCAAATAAAAGCGCCTCGATTTTTCTTCCTTTAAGAGTGAATAATGCAAGGTTATCATTCTCTTCATCTACAATATTAAATACCTCTGAATTTTGGTTAAGCTCTGTTTTAAATTCTAATACTCTTTCTTGTGCATATGAAAACTGAAAAAGAATAAGTAAAAAGAGAGAAATTTTCTTCATAATTATTTAATGTTTGATGAATTTAGTCAATCCGAATGCATTTTGGGGTAAGTATTAATTTATCGTAGTTCCCGGCTCAACCCCATCTTCATCCGGATTTACAAAAACCAATTTTCCGGCTGCATTTTCGGTCATTAAAATCATTCCCTGGCTTTCTACACCACGTAGTTTTCTAGGTGCCAAATTGGCTAAAACAGTTACCTTTTTACCAATAATTTCTTCAGCTTTATAATGCTCGGCGATTCCGGAAACCACTGTTCTTTGATCTAAGCCCGTATCTACTTTTATCACCATTAATTTTTTGGTTTTTGGCATTTTATGGGCCTCTATAATAGTGCCCACACGTAAATCCATTTTGGTGAAATCCTCAAAAGTAGCGGTTTTTTTCTGCGGCTCTATTGCTTTGTTTTCGGCAGCATTGGCTGTTTTTGTTGCTTCCAGTTTATCCAATTGTTGTTGTATTTGTGCGTCTTCTATTTTACTGAAAAGTAATTGCGCTTTATCGATTTGATGACCTGCGGGAAGTAAAGAATCCCGTGTGGCTATTTTATCCCATTGTGAATGTTCCTTTGCAGAAAGCTTGCTTTCAGCATCGGTAAAATTCAGCATTTTTTGAAGTTTTGCCGAAGTAAACGGTAAAAACGGTTCGCTTAAGGTGGCTAAAGCCGAAGCGATTTGTAAGGCCACATACATAATGGTTTTTACACGTTCTTCATCGGTTTTAATCAATTTCCAGGGCTCTTCATCGGCCAGGTATTTATTTCCTAAACGAGCTAAATTCATTAATTCGCCCTGCGCTTCACGGAAACGGTATTTTTCAATAGAACTTGCTATAACGGCAGGATAGGCCTTTAGTTCGGCAATGGTTTGCTCATCTACTTCCGTATAATTATTTGGCTTTGGAACAATGCCCGAGTAATATTTATTGGTTAATACAATAACACGATTGATAAAATTACCGAAAATAGCCACCAATTCATTATTGTTTCTTGCCTGAAAATCTTTCCAGGTAAAATCATTATCCTTGGCTTCAGGTGCATTTGCAGTTAGAACATAACGCAACACATCCTGTTGATTAGGGAATTCTTCTAAATACTCGTGTAACCAAACCGCCCAATTTTTGGAGGTAGAAAGCTTTTTTCCTTCCAGATTAAGGAATTCGTTTGCAGGAACGTTTTCAGGCAAAATATATTCTCCGTGAGCTTTAAGCATGGTTGGAAAAATTATACAGTGAAATACTATATTATCTTTTCCTATAAAATGAATTAGTTTGGTGTTTTCGTCTTTCCAATAAGGTTCCCAGTCTTTGCCTTCGCGCTCGGCCCATTCTTTGGTAGAAGAAATATAACCAATGGGTGCATCAAACCAAACGTAAAGTACTTTGCCTTCCCCGCCTTCTACCGGTACCGGAATCCCCCAGTCGAGGTCTCGGGTTACCGCTCTTGCGCGTAAACCATCGTTTAACCATGATTTTACCTGCCCATGCACATTGCTTTTCCAATCGTGGGCATGGCCTTTTACAATCCATTCGTCTAGCCACTCCTGGTATTGGTCCAGTGGTAAAAACCAGTGACGGGTTTCTTTTAAGGTAGGAACTTCACCAGTAATGGCCGATTTTGGATTAATTAGGTCTGTAGCGTTTAATGAGGTTCCGCAGCTTTCACACTGGTCGCCATAGGCTTCCTCGTTTCCACATTTAGGACAGGTTCCCGTTACAAATCTATCGGCCAGGAATTGGCCTGCCTTTTCATCGTAAAGTTGTTGAGTGGTTTCTTCTACGAACTTTCCGGCTTCATACATTTTTTTAAAAAATGCAGAAGCAGTGTCGTGATGTACCTTTGCAGAAGTTCTGGAATAATTATTAAATGAAACTCCAAAATCTTCAAAAGATTTGCTGATGATACCATCATACTTATCTACAATATCCTGCGGGCTAACACCTTCTTTTTTTGCTTTTATGGTAATAGGTACTCCGTGCTCATCACTTCCACATACAAAAGCCACATCATTACCCTGCATTCGTAAGTATCGGGCATAAATATCGGCTGGAACATAAACACCGGCAAGATGGCCAATGTGAATAGGGCCGTTGGTGTATGGTAATGCTGCGGTAATAGTGTATCGCTGTGGAGTATTGTTCATTTATCTTAAAATTTATTGAGGCAGCAAAGGTAAGCAACTCCATAAAAATACGCGTTAAATTCTTGTAAAACACAGCATGACTGCCACAAATGTTTCTGATTTTAGCCTTTTAAAACTATTTCTAATAACTAACCAATGAAAAAATTAAGCTTACTAATTTTTGTGCTGAGTTTAGCGGCTTGTGGAAGTTCTAAGCATAAAGCCTCTAAAGATAAATTTGTAGTAGAAAACCTTACAGGATATAGCGCCGAAGATTTGATAAATAATTATCCGGACGCTAATTTCTATGAAGATAGCGGGATGTTTGAAGAAGGGACCGTAGAGAGAGCCTATACCATAATGTACCCGGAAACTACCGATGAGTTGCATATTAGCTGGAAAAGTGAAAAGCGAGAGGAAATTTTCGATATTCGCTTTTCAGGAAAGGGAAGATGGAAATCTGCACAGGGAATTGAAATTGGAACTTCTTATGATGCTTTAAATGAACTTAATGGCCAAAAAATCTCTTTTTATGGGTTTGGCTGGGATTATGGAGGAGCAGTACTTTGGAATGATGGAAAATTAGAAGACTCTAATTTAAGGGTGTTTCTTGCTCCAAACGTTGATATGCCAAATAAATACTATAAAGACAGCATTATTGAAGTGAACGAAGAGGAAGTAAAGAAAATGGATTTAAAGGTCTCAAGTATTATGCTTATGAACTAGGTGCTTTTTACAGGGAAACCCCCAGGCTGAAAGCCCCTGTAAAATTTTAAATTCACATATGGCTCAGCATAATGCTTTGGGGGAATTGGGTGAACGCCTTGCTGAAGAACTTCTTTTGAAAAAGGGATATGAAATTTTGGCTAGAAATTATGTTTATGACAAAGCGGAAATAGACATTTTAGCCCGGAAGGATGAGGTTCTGGTAGTAGTGGAAGTGAAGACAAGAAGCACACCCGATTTTGGGGACCCACAAAGTTTTGTAAAGCCTAAACAAATTCGGCAGCTGGTAAAAGCTGCCGATTTCTTTTTAAATGATCATCAATTAGAACTGGACACTCGCTTTGATATTATCGCTATCATTAAAAATAAAGCCGGAATAAAGGTTGAACATTTGGAAGATGCTTTTCTACATTTTGGGTGAGCCAACTTGATCTAAATAAAAAGACCTCCCAGGTTTTTGAAACCTGGGAGGTCTATATTTTTATAGATTTTCTTTTAAAGAAGTTTAATTACCAAATCTTCACCCGCTCTTCCGGGGCTACATACATTTTATCTCCTTCTTTAATATCGAAAGCAGTATAAAAAGCATCTATATTCTGTAGCGGTACATAAGCACGGTACATTCCCGGAGAATGAGGATCTGTTTTAATTTTGTTTTTTAGAGCTTCGTCTCGCATTTTTGTTCGCCAAACGGTGGCCCAGGACATAAAGAAACGCTGTTCTGGTGTGTAACCATCTATTTTTCCAGGATTTCCATGTTCTTCTAAATGAATTTGTAGCCCATCATAAGCAGCATTCACGCCGCCAAGGTCTCCAATATTTTCACCCAGGGTAAACTGTCCGTTTATATAAACACTATCCAATACTTCAATGCTGCTGTATTGATCTGCAAGGTCTTTGCCAAGTGCTTCAAATTGTTTTAAGTCTTCATCTGTCCACCAGTTGTTTAGGTTTCCTTCAGCATCAAAACGAGCACCACTATCATCAAATCCGTGAGATATTTCGTGGCCAATTACCGCTCCAATTCCACCGTAGTTTACAGCGGCATCGGCTTTATAATCGTAAAAAGGTGGTTGTAAAATAGCTGCCGGGAATACAATTTCGTTGTAACTTGGGTTGTAATATGCATTTACGGTTTGTGGTGGCATAAACCATTTGCTTTTATCTACCGGTTGGCCTAGTTCTGCCATGTTTTTGGCAACTCTCCATTTGCTTGAGTTCATCATATTTTGGAAATACGACCCACCTTCTTCAGTATTTACAATCTCCAGCTTGCTATAATCTTCCCACTCGTCGGGATATCCAACTTTAATAGTGGTAGTTCCCAGTTTTTCTTTGGCTTTTTTCTTAGTCTCTTCGCCCATCCAGCTTAAGTTATCAATCCTGTTTTCGTAAGCTTTGATAAGGTTAGCTATCATTTCCTGAGCTTTTTCTTTAGCTTCAGCCGGAAAATGTTCTTCTACATAAAGTTTGCCCAAGGCCTCTCCAAGTGTTCTGTTTACGGTTTGTAAAGCCCGCTCGTCACGTGGGCGTTGTTCCTGTGCTCCTCTTAGGGTTTTACTGTAGAATTCCCAGTTTGCAGTTTCAATATCTGTAGAAAGGGTTCCGGCGGCATCATTAAAAATGCTCCATTTTAAATAATCTTTCCAGTCTTCAACCTCATTTTTAGCAATCACTTCTTGTAGTGATTTCATATATTCAGGTTGTGAAACTATAATGGTATCTAAATTTTTTGCACCAATTTTTTCAAAATAGGTATTCCACTTAAAAGCAGGAACCATATTTTGAAGCTCGGCTAGCGTTTTTGGATTGTAAGTTTTACGGGCATCGCGACGTTCTACTTTATCCAGCCTGGGTTCTGCAAGCTTGGTTTCAAAGGCCAGGATTCGTGCTGCAGCATTAGCAGCTTCTTCTTTAGAGTAATCTATATACTGAAGCATCCTGGTAATATGCTGCTTGTATTTTTCCCTTTTTTCTTTAGAATCTGCATCATCGGCTACATAGTAGTCACGATCTGGTAATCCTAAACCTGAAGGATAGATATATGCTGCATTCATATTACTATTTTTAGCATCTGAACTTACCCCAAAAGAGAAAAATCCGGCGCCACCATATTGTTGCATTTCGCTAAGGAACTCCTGTAAATCTTCTTTGTTATTTATTGCGTCTACTTTTTCCAAATATGGTTTTACCGGTTCCACGCCTTTTTCGTTTCTGGCAAGGGTGTCCATAATGGTATTGTAAAGATAAACCGCCTTAGCCTGGTCGCTGGAATGGTCTAAACTATCGTTTTTAGAAGCACCTTCAAGGATAGCCATGGCATCTTCATCGGTTCGCTCACGAAGCTCCATAAAACTTCCCCAGGTAGTCTGGTCTGATGGGATTTCGGTAGCATCTACCCATTTCCCGTTTACATACTTAAAAAAGTCGTCTTGAGGTGCAACGGTGGTATCCATGTAAGCAAGGTTAATACCGTGAACTTCTTCTTTTTTAGATTGCTCCTTTTCGTTATCCTGACAACTGCTAAGCGTAGCAGTCCCCAAAACCGAAAGCAACATTACTTTGGTTATTTTTTTCATGTGTGGTTTAAATTATTATAAATTCTTTGGCTAAAATACTAAAAAGTAGCATATATAATAACGAACAATAAATTGATATATGTAGCTGATTATTATTAATTTATCTAGAGTGAATCCAGATATTGTAAGAAGTAGTTAGCTTATTGTTTTTCTTCTATAAGCTTTTGGTCAAATTCTTTTTTAAGTTGGGTTATTTCGGCAACATTTTCATTAGGGATGGTGATTGAAAGCACATAGTGGGCAATTTTCCAACCATTTGCTGTTTTTTGAAGCACGCCCGAGCCACGACAAATGCCCATTTGGGTAATTAATAATTCATCAAACCAGGCAGTTTTAGCATTTTCTTCGGTATAGATATTTCGTTCTAAAGTTTTAAAACTCCAGGCTTTTCCGCGGTCAAAATAAGGTTTAGAAAATTCCCTAAAATCTTTATTTTGCCAGTTTTCTGTTGCATCTGTGCCTATAAAAACACCGTCTTTGGTCATTAAATCAAAATAATCCTGAAAATTAGCTTCTGCCGCCGCTTTATGCCATTGTGTTAATACATGGTCTATTTTAGATTTGTCTTGTGCAAAACCAGTTATACTGAAAAACAGGAAAATAATTACTGCAATCTTTTTCATGCTAATACTTTTTAATTTTTTCGGTAATTAAATTTTATGTTCCGGGGCCTGCCTCGATATAAAAAACCTTTTCTTTTAATACTTCGCTGGCTTACCACAAGGTAATTTATTCTATAGAGATAGAATCGGCAGGAGTAGAAATGGTATCTCTTTCGGCTTTAAATTCATCCAGTTCTTCTTCAAAATCCTCCAGGGTTTTCAGAAAAAGTTCATTTAGCTGAATTTTAAAATTATTAAATTCTTCCGGGATTTCCCCTGCAACTTCGGCAATTGCTTCTGCGTCTAAATGTCTACGATGGGAGAGTTGCTCCAAAACCTTTGCTTTGGTGGCCAACACATTGGCGCGGGCACTTACTGCATTAGAATTTAGTGAATCTGGAATGCTGGAGACAAGGGATCCCATAACCTGCGAGATAGGTTTAGAGCTTTCAATGGTTTGTTGCAGGTTATAGTTTTTTAATTGGTCTACTTCATTTTGTGCAGCGATATAAGCCAACCACTTTATGGCTTGCTCCCTGGCTTCAGGAAGTAAAACTATTTCCTGGTTAGTGGTTTTTATAGGTTGCTTTAAGGTTATAGAGTCTAATTTCGTATTGAAATTGTCTTTATTAGAAGACTTTTCGGTACAAGACCAAAAGAGAATTATTGATATAAAAACCAGTTTTTTCATATAAACACAAAGTTAGTCTAAATTACTTCAGTTTTCATAGAATTTATGCTGATAAAACTAAATACATGAAAATTGTCTAATAGAAGTGAAGGTTTCAGAAGTTTTTTTACGAATACCTCTATGTATTTAAATATATTTGCGGAAAAATGAATACCATGGCCGGAAAAATTTTAATTATTGGTGCTTGCGGACAAATTGGAACCGAATTAACGCTGAAATTACGGGATCTTTATGGAAATGATCAGGTGGTGGCGAGTGATATTAGAGAAGGAAATGAAGAGCTGATGAGTTCTGGCCCGTTTGAGCTTGCCAATGCAACCGACGCTGCAAAAATTGAAGCTTTGATAGACACATATAATATTAGTGAAGTCTACTTAATGGCTGCTATGTTAAGTGCTACCGCAGAAAAGGCCCCAATGAAGGCCTGGAACCTTAATATGGATTCGCTTTTTCATATTTTGAATTTCGCTAAGGATAAAAAGATTGAAAAGGTATTTTGGCCCTCAAGTATAGCAGTTTTTGGTCCGACTACTCCTAAAAACGATACCCCGCAAACTACCATTATGGAGCCTTCTACGGTGTACGGTATCAGTAAGCAAACCGGAGAACGTTGGTGCGAATATTATCATGATAAATACGGCGTAGATGTAAGAAGTATACGTTATCCGGGAATTATAAGCTATAAAACCCTTCCCGGGGGTGGAACTACCGATTATGCAATTGAAATTTTTCATGAAGCACTAAAGAACAAAGAGTATACTTCTTTTTTGGCTGAAGATGCCGGCCTGCCTATGATGTATATGGACGATGCAATAAAGGCTACCGTAGATATTATGGCAGCAGCTTCAGAAAAAATAAAAGTAAGGTCTTCTTATAATTTATCGGCTTTAAGTTTTACACCAAAAATTCTTGCTGAAGCTATTCAGAAGGAAATTCCCGAGTTTAAAATAGCATATCAACCAGATTTTAGACAGAAAATAGCCGATTCCTGGCCCTCAAGTGTAAACGATTCTGAGGCAAGAAAAGACTGGAACTGGAAGCACGAATTTGATTTACAAAGCCTGGTTAAAGAGATGCTTACCGGTGTTTCAGGCCAGTTAAAAAATTCGAAATGAACACATTTTAAAAAATAGTATTTTTACAAACCTTCTAGTGTATCATAGAAGGCTTTTCTTTTTTTAAGAAAAAAGCATAAAAAAGCCGCTTATAAAGCGGCTTTCCAGTTCTTGAAATAGGATAATATATATTATTCTATAACGCGTACTTCTGCAGCGTTAACTCCTTTTCTTCCTTCTACTTCAACGTACTCAACTTTATCACCTTCGTTCAAGCTCTCGCCATCTAATCCAGTAATGTGTACGAAGATATCTCTTCCTGTTTCGTCGTTGGTAATGAATCCGTATCCTTTAGACTCATTGAAAAATTTAACTGTACCTTCCATTGTAATAATAAAATAAATAATTAATAGAGAACAAAGTTAGTACAATATTATTGAAGACAATGCAATAATACTATTTTTCTTTTGAAAGTATTCTAAAACAAGTGTTTAATCTATGCCTTTGTCTCGCATTTTATCCATGTTCTCTTTAGTAAGAGTGTAGTCTTTAAGGCGTTTTCCTTTCCATCTAACATAAAGGAAAATGGGCATTAAAATAAATGCACTCGCCAAAACAGCAAGACCAATTATTTGGTCTCCTAAGAGAACATCCTCAAAAGTGCGGTAATAAAATCCCACTCCAATGGCAATTAGTATCGATATTCCTAAAATCTTTAAAACGGTATTCATAGCATTAAACGGTTACTTCAATTAATTTTTGGCGGTAAGCGGTAAGTAGCTTAGATTTAGAGATAAACCCAACATATTTCCCGTCTTCTACCACTGGTAAATTCCAGGCATTTGTTTCCTGAAATTTGCGCATCGTATCTTTTGGCCGGTCTTTTTTAAGATCTATAACGGTTGGAGCCCTTTGCATTACATCGCTTACTTTTACTTCGTTATACATTTTTTGATCAAACATTATGGGACGTATGTCGTCTAAAAGTATAATTCCTAGAAAGTTACGATCTTCATCGATAACAGGAAAAAGATTTCGGGAAGATTTTATTACACCTTTATGAATAATATCGCCAAGATTCATGTCTATGTTTAGACTTATAAAGTTC
This sequence comes from Salegentibacter maritimus, assembly GCF_016236975.1. Lineage (NCBI taxonomy): Bacteria > Pseudomonadati > Bacteroidota > Flavobacteriia > Flavobacteriales > Flavobacteriaceae > Salegentibacter > Salegentibacter maritimus. The sequence goes on along the minus strand of NZ_JAEHNY010000010.1, from coordinate 80,953 downwards.
TTTTCAATAATTTGTTGAATATTCAAGAGGGTTAAAACCGCCTGGTCTTTATTATGAGTTAATAAATCCCCTCGTTTTGCAAGTTCCATTGTGTACACCGAGTGCGGTTGAAACTGGTTTGTAATCATAAACGAAATTGCCGCAGTGATCATTAAGGGAACAAAAAGCTCGTAGCCACCGGTTAATTCTGCGATAAGGAAAATTGCCGTGAGTGGGGCGTGTAAAACTCCAGCCATAAGCCCGGCCATACCTACCATTGTAAAGCTACTTACCGAGATGGGATTTCTTAATATTCCCATGTTATTTACCAGTAAGGCAAAACAGTGTCCCATGGCACTTCCCATAAATAATACCGGGGCAAAAATACCACCAATACCACCAGCACCAAAAGTTAAGGAAGTAGCAACGATTTTAAAAATCACAAGGCCTGCCAGTAGGATAATCACAATCCAAATATTATCCAGGTATTCGTTAAAGAAATTGGTTCCCAGTGCTTGTATGTAGTCTTCAGCAAGTAAATTGTTTATAACATTATAGCCTTCGCCATAAAGAGGCGGAATTAAATAAATTAGAAATCCCAGGCCAAGTCCACCTAATAATAATCTAAAAAAAAGCGAATCTATTTTTTTAAAAGCATCGGCAATTTTAAAATAAATATGAGTGAAATACATAGAACAACCTGCAGCAAGAACTCCCAGGATGATGTAAAAAGGAACTTCAGAAATCGTGAAATTATCCTGTAATTCAAAAGGTAGAATAATATCAGAGCCAAAGAAAAAATAGGAAGTGAGGATTGCTGAGACCGATGCAATTAACAAAGGGACCATGGAGATTAGGGTAAGGTCTAAACTAAATACTTCAATGGCAAAAATAATAGCCGCAATAGGTGCCTTAAAGATAGAAGACATAGCGCCGGCTGCTGCACAACCAATTAATAGGGTGCGGGAGCTTTGGTTCATCTTAAAAAACCTGGAGATATTAGATCCCAGGGAAGCACCGGTGGCAACGGTAGGACCTTCTAAACCAACAGATCCCCCAAAGCCTACAGTTAATGGGGCGGTAATAAGCGACGCGTACATTTGAAAGCTTCGCATAATTCCTTTTCGGCGTGAAATAGCATAGAGAGTAGATGGAATGCCGTGACCAATTTTTTTTCTAAGAACTACCTTTACTATAAACAAGCTAAGGCTTAAGCCAATTAATGGAAAAATAAAGTAAAACGCATGGTGGTAGTTTACGATAAGGCTTCCTTCAAGTAATCGCTGTATAAAGTGGGTAAGGTTTTTAATCGCTACCGCACCCAATCCGGCTGTAAAGCCAATAATGGCACTTAATAACATCAGAAATTGCTGATGGCTTAAGTGTTTATTGCTCCACTTAGAAAAACGTATTAGCAATTTTGTAGCTTTAGTCCCCACTCAAAAATTATTTAAATGAAGATAAAAAAATCCCGGTGCGAAACCGGGATTTTTTATCAATAATTATTTTGTTCGATAGTTAAATACCCCGGAAGTTGATTTAGAACTAAAATCATTCTCCAAGAATTTCTTTTTAGCTTTCTACTTGCTGGTTTATTTGAAGATGAAGTTCTTTTAATTGTGCTTCATCAAGTTTTGCCGGAGCATCTATCATTACATCCCTGCCATTATTGTTTTTTGGGAAAGCAATAAAATCCCTGATACTTTCCTGTCCTCCAAGAATGGCAACCAAACGGTCAAAGCCAAAGGCAATACCTCCATGAGGAGGAGCACCATATTGAAAAGCATCCATTAAAAATCCAAATTGTGCTTTAGCTTCTTCTGGTGTGAAACCAAGATAATCGAACATTTTAGACTGAGTTTCTTTATCGTGAATACGTATAGAACCTCCACCAATCTCATTACCATTTAAAACTAAATCATAGGCATTGGCACGTACTTCACCCGGCTTTGTTTCCAATAAAGCGAAATCTTCTTTTTTTGGCGAAGTAAAAGGATGGTGCATGGCGTGAAAACGCTCTGTTTCTTCGTCCCATTCCAATAGTGGGAAATCTATAACCCAAAGTGGTGCAAACTCATTAGCTTTTCTAAGGCCAAGTTCGTTACCCAAATACATTCTTAATGCACTAAGCTGCGTTCTGGTTTTGGCTGTGTCTCCAGCCATAACCAAAATAAGGTCTCCTGGTTTAGCGCCGGTTTCCTTTGCCCAGGATTTTAAATCTTCTTCTGAATAAAACTTATCTACCGAAGACTTTAGAGTACCATCTTCATTATATTTTGCCCATACAAGTCCGTTGGCCCCTACCTGTGGTCTTTTTACCCAGGATATTAATTTATCTATTTCTTTTCTGGTAAACGAAGCCGCACCCGGAACCGCAATACCCACAATTAATTCCTGCTGGTCAAAAACATTAAAGCCTTTGTTTTTGGCCAGGCTATTCAATTCGGCAAACTCCATCCCAAACCTAATGTCTGGTTTGTCGTTTCCGTATTTTTTCATCGCTTCATCATAGGTTATTCTAGGGAATTTTTCAACTTCCACACCGTTGATTTCTTTCAATAAATGCCTGGTTAAACCTTCAAAAATGTTTAAGATGTCTTCCTGTTCAACAAAAGCCATTTCGCAATCAATTTGCGTAAACTCCGGCTGTCTGTCTGCTCTTAGATCTTCATCCCTAAAACATTTTACAATCTGGAAATATTTATCCATTCCCCCAACCATTAATAATTGCTTAAAGGTTTGTGGCGATTGGGGTAGGGCATAAAATTGCCCTTCGTTCATTCTGCTTGGTACCACGAAATCGCGAGCACCTTCTGGTGTAGATTTTATTAGGTATGGCGTCTCTACCTCAATAAAATCCTGGTTAGAAAGGTAATTTCTAACTTCCATTCCAACCTTATGACGAAATTTAAGCTTATTTTTTACCGGGTTTCTTCTTATGTCAAGATAGCGGTATTTCATTCTAAGGTCTTCACCTCCATCGGTGTCTTCTTCAATAGTAAATGGAGGCGTAAGGGAAGTATTTAGAATGGTAAGCTCAGTAACCAAAACTTCAATCTCCCCGGTTGGAATATTTGTATTTTTAGATTCCCGCTCAATCACTTTTCCGCTAACCTGGATTACAAATTCGCGCCCCAGGCCCTGTGCCTTCTCCATAAGTTCTTTTGAAGAGCGTTCTTCATCAAAAATAAGTTGGGTAATGCCATAGCGGTCGCGTAAATCTACCCAAACCATAAAGCCTTTATCCCTTATTTTCTGCACCCAGCCAGAAAGTTTTACTTCCTTACCAATTGAAGTTGCGTTCAATTCCCCGCAGGTATGACTTCTATACATAATATTCCTAAAATTTTAAGTAGCGCAAAAGTAAGAAGTTCAATTGGGTTTCCCGATATAATAGTCTCAGAAAATATTATGCATTAATTTATTGGCATTGCCAAAGGGTATAATATCCCGAGGCTTGCCCCTTGGTTAGTTTACTTTTTGATTAAAAACAAAACGCAAAACGCTGAAAAACAACGATATTTGTTTTCAATGTTAAATTAATGTTACGTGATTGTTGTTTTAAGGTAAAGTTTTGGCTATATTCGTAGAGAGAATTATAAATAAAAAAGCTATGAAGAAGATAAAAAACATATTGATGGCTGCCATTTTTACTATTGGTGCAGCTGCTATGGCGCAGGAAGGCCCGGAACCAAAGTTTGAAAAGGAAGGAGACCTTATTAAAGGAACTTTTTTTTATGAAGATGGAACTATAAGACAGCAGGGAACTTATAAGAATGGAAAACTGCATGGAGAATGGGTGGCTTATGATACTGAAGGAAAAAAGCAAAGTTTAGCCAATTATACCGAAGGGAAAAAAACCGGAAAATGGTTTTTTTGGAGTTCAGATAAACTTACTGAAATAGATTACGATAATAATCAAATTGCCGGGGTAAATACCTGGAAAAGTGATGCGGCTTTAGCTGAGAACTAGAGCTTGATATCTATATAATATAAGTGTAAAAGCTGTCTAAATTAGGCGGCTTTTTTTGTGTCCATACTTCTATTCTTTTTCTATAGGCATAGCATCTATAGGCTCTTCAAAAGCAATAAAAAGAACGCAGGGAGAATCTCCGCATTTGGCTGAATGTGGCTTACCGGCCGGCCCATAGGCATACGTGCCCTCTTTTAAAGTTTGGGGTTGCTCCCCTTCATAAGTTACTTCTAACTCGCCGGCAATAAGAACCATTCTTTCTGCCGAGGTGTGAGTGTGGGCAGGGATATAAGCATTTGCTGGAACTTTAAAAAAGATGTCTGTATTCTTTTCGGTAGGATTACCTTGTAGTACGGCGATATTACAACCTTCAGGCATAAAATCTGGACAGGGGCTCCATTTCAGGTTTGAGTCACTTTTTGAAAAAGAAATTGAATTTTCATAGGTTTCCTGTGCAAAAATTCCGCAGGAAAAGAAAAATATTAACAGGATTGAAATTTTTTGTAAACTGGTAAATTGATGTTTTGTTTTCATGATTTCCGCTTGTTTTGGTTAATACTTATTGGAATAAGTTTGCTAGTATAAGCTAGCTAATTGAAACGGAAAATGAAATAAGGGGCTTCCTGTAAAAAGTAGAATAAAATTAGTTTTTTGCTAAGCTAGGAGTAATTAGTAGATGATAGGTTTATAGAGTTTTTTAGTTGAAAAAAATGGCTGTTTAAAATTTTTAAACAGCCATTTTTATTTTTTAAGCCTGTGCTTCCAGTTTTCTTTGTTTACGCGCTTTGCGTTTGTCGGCGGCTTTTACCTTGGCTCTATTTACCAGGTAAAACATAACCGGAACTACTACCAGTGTAAGGAAGGTGGCAAACACCAATCCAAAGATTACCGTCCAGGCCAATGGCCCCCAGAAAACTACGTTATCACCACCAATAAATATTTTGGGGTCGTAATCTGTAAACAGGCTAAAGAAATCAATATTTAGTCCTACTGCTAATGGAATTAGACCAAGAACCGTAGTGATTGCAGTAAGCAATACTGGTCTTAACCTGGATTTTCCACCCCTAACAATACAGTCGAAATACTGTGCACGGGTAAGCAATTCATCTTCATCTATATTTAGTTCCCGTTTTTTACGGTCTATCAGGATTTGCGTGTAATCTATTAGAACAATGGCATTGTTTACCACAATTCCGGCAAGTGAGATAATTCCCATCATTGTCATAATGATTATGAAATCCATTTGGAAGATAATTAGACCAAGAAATACTCCCACCAAACTCAATACCACTGCCATAACAATAATAATTGGTTTTGAAAGCGAGTTAAATTGGGCTACAAGAATTAGTAGAATACCACCCATGGCAATCAATAAGGCTTTTAATAGGAAAGCCATATTTTCTTCCTGTTCTTCCTGTTCCCCGGTAAACTCCAGGGTAATATCTTTTGGAAGATCGTAACTTCTAAGTGCTGTTTTTAACTGCCCAACAATTTCATTGCCGTTATAGCCCTGAAGCACGTTAGAGTATAGGGTGATTACTCTTTTTAGATCTTTCCTTTTAATAGAACTAAAAGAAGAAGAAGACTCGGTATTCACTAAAGATGAAATTGGTACCTGAATTATTTCTCCTGTGTTCTGGTCTTTAAAAGTAACTGGTTGATTGAACAATACATTTTCATTGTAGCGGTATTCATCACCAAATCTTACGTTTATTTCGTAATCGTCGTCACCGTCTTTATAAGTTGAAACCTCTTCCCCGTAGATTGCACGTCGCAGCGTTTGGCCTACCTGTGAGGTAGAAACTCCAAGTTGTCCTGCTTTTTTACGATCTACTTCTACGCTTAACTCGGGTTTAGATTTGTTTACATCTATTTTTAACTCTTCAATCCCTGCAATGCTAAGGTCATTAATATAGGTTCGCAGGTTCTCTGCTTCCATTAGCATTTGCTCATAGTCTTCACCTTTTAGTTCCATGTTAATTGGGTAACCTGTAGGTGGGCCGGCTGCATCTTTTTCAACTACAATAGAAGCACCGGGGAACCCCTGTACTGCTTCCCGAACTACAGATAGAACTTCACTACTGCTTACGCCGCGTCGTTCAGTAAATTCGCGCATAGAGAGTGTGACCTTGGCTTTATGTGGCATTTCATTTTGCTGCCCACCATCGGTTTGTGGGTTTCCTGCACCTTCACCAACCTGGGAAATGGCCGACTCTACCATAAAGTTATAGCCGTCTTCATCTTCATATTGTTCTATGGCTTCAAAGATGCGTTGCTCTACTTTTTTGGTAAGGGTATTTGTCTTATGAATATCGGTTCCCTGAGGGTATTCAATATAAGTGATTACCTGGTTGGGTTCATTTTCAGGAAAGAACAATACTTTTGGTTGTACCAATGCAATTAATACAAAAGAAAGGAATAGCAAAAGTAGGGTTCCGAAGAAAACTAAATAAGCTTTTTTTCCGCGTAGCGAGAACTTAAGGGTTTTTTCATAAATATTCTCCATCCATTTAAGGGCGGTATATTGAAAGTAATCTACACCTTTTGATATAAAATATTTATAAGCCCAAAGCAGGATAGCTGCCAGGATTAATATATTTCCAAAAGCCCTTAAAGCACCAGCATCTATCAGGAATCCAATTAGGAGTAATAAACCTCCAAACCCGGCTAGAATAGAGCTTATTCTTATAAGTTTTTTCTTAGTGAACTCACCTTCTTCTGTTTTCATAAACTGAGAAGTAAGCATCGAGTTAATTATAAGGGCTACAAAAAGCGATGAACCTAAGACTATAGACAGTGTAATAGGGAAAATTACCATAAAACTTCCTATAATTCCCGGCCAGAGTCCTAGTGGGAAAAATGCGGCTAATGTAGTTGCTGTTGAAGCTATAATTGGCCAGGCAATTTCTCCTAAACCTTGCTTGGCCGCCTGTTTTCGTGGCATTCCCTCGTCCATTAAGGTATAGACGTTTTCTACTACCACAATACCGTTATCTACAAGCATTCCAAGTCCCATTACCAGAGCGAAAAGCACCATGGTATTTAGGGTGTATCCCATACTGGATAGAATAATGTAAGAAAGGAACATAGATAGTGGGATTGCAATTCCTACAAACAGGGCATTTCTAAAGCCAAGGAAAAACATTAAGACTAAAACAACCAGAATTACCCCAAAAATAATGTTGTTCACCAAATCGTCTACCTGACTCTTGGTATTGGTAGAAAGGTCGTTGGTAATGCTTATTCCAAGACTTTCAGGAAGGTATTCTTCCTGTTCTGTCTTTACAATTTCTTTAATCTGGTCTACGGCCTCGATCATATTCTTACCGGCACGCTTTTTTACATCAAGCATTACTACCGGTTTACCGTACTCCCGTGCAAAGGTGGTAGCGTCTTTTTCCCTAAAATTAATATTCGCGATATCTTTTAAGAAAATATTGCCCCCATCGGTTTTAACTACAACATTTTGAAGTTCTTTTGGATCTTCGATTTCTCCAACTATACGTATATTTTTTTGAACGCCGCTGTTAATAACATTTCCGCCTGAAATTGTTCTGTTTTCTGCACTTACCGCGTTTATTACATCTGAAAAACTAACCTTAGAAGCCGTCATTTTATAGATGTCTACTGCGATTTCAACTTCCATTTCTTCAGCCCCACGAATACTGGCTTCTTTTATTTGCGGAAGCAATTCAATACGTTCCTGAAGATATTCGGCATATTCTTTTAATTGCTGAACGGTATAATCTCCGGTAAGATTGATGTTTAGAATAGGCATTTCTTCTGAAATGTTAAGATCAAACACGTTTGGTTCTACCTTGGCGCCATTATCTAAGGTAGGCCAGGTAGTTTCGGCTTTCACCATATCTACCTTGTCCTTTACTTTTGTCTTGGCACTTTCAACTTCTACATCTTCTTCAAACTCAACAATTACCAGGGAATAATCCTGAAATGTAGAAGAGGAAATTTCTTTTACTCCGGCAACATCGTTAAACTCTTCCTCCAGCGGTTCGGTAATAAATTTTTCTACATCTTCGGCCGAGTTTCCGGGGTTAATAGAGCTTACATAAATCTTAGTCTCTACAACCTCAGGAAAAGTTTCCCTTGGCATATTGTAGTAAGACATGAGTCCACCAATCATGATAATGGCGATAATTACATATACCGTCATTTTATTATTGATGGCCCAGGACGAAAGCTTAAATTCTTTATCTAAATTCATTGTAGCTTAGTTTCTTATTTTAACTTCCTGACCATCTCTAAGGTTTTTTGCGCCTTCTACGATCAGTGTTTCTCCGGCTTTTAAGCCACTGGTAATTTCTACCTGACTATTATAAGTATATCCTGTTTCTACTATTTGTCTTTTAGCAATACCTATATTGTCTTTGGTTGCTTCTTTCTCGTTGTAAATAAACACTACACTTTGGCCCTGCGCATTTTTTAGCAATGCATTTTCAGGAATAATTACAGCGTTTTCTGCCGTGTAGTCATTTAGTTTAAGGGTGGCAATTTGGTTGGGTTTAAGCATCCCGTTTTCGTTAGGAACCGTAACCTGTATGCTAAAAGAACGGTTGTTAGGATTAATTGTATTACCAACTCTTCTTACTTCACCTTCAAATTCACGGCCTAAAGAGCTAATTTCTACAAGTACTTCGGTGCCCTTGTTTATTTTGTTTAAATAACCTTCTGGCACATCAGCTTCTACATACATGTTTTTTAAACTTACTAAGCGAAATAACTGACTTTGCCCTGGGTTTACAACCTCTCCTTCTTCGGTAATTATCTCGTCTATAATTCCGCTAAAGGGAGCTCTTACAATAGTTTTGTTTAGTTGGGATTTTAATCTGTTTACCGAATTCTGCATAGATTCGTAATTGGTTTTGGCTTCTAAATACTGCATCTCAGATCCAATATTTTGCTCCCACAAACGCTGCTGGCGCTCAAAAGTGGTTTTTGCTAAAGTAGCCTGGGTTTCTAATTGAGCTAATTCGCTTGAGAGTCCGCCATCATCTATTTTAGCAAGTACTTGCCCTTTTCTTACCTGAGCTCCTTCTTTTACGCGCACGTCCTGAAGAATTCCTGAAAACTCGGCATAGATTACAATATTTTCATCAGTTGCAACATCACCCTGTACTTCTGCATAATGCTTAAATAAAGTGTCAGTTATTTCTTGCGTCATAATGAGATCAAGACGTCTACTCTTGTCCAATCTATTTATAGCCTGGTCAAGTTTATCAAGCTTTTGGGTAAGGTCGCTTTGCTCTTTGCTCAATTCTGTTTTTTTGGCTCTAATCTCTGTGAGGTTCTCACTTTCTATAAGTTCATCTATAGATTTTCCTTCTTCTTTATTTCCACAGGAGAGCAAAAAAAGCGGAATACTTATTAAAACAGCTAACTTTTTCATTGTTGTTATTTGATGGGTGTATTTAATCTTCATTGTTATATTTTCTGGTGTCCAGGAGGTTTTCTAATTCTACTTTGGCCGTTATTACATCAAGCATAGACTGTAAAAAGTCTTGTTGTGCCTGGTAGAGTTGGCGTTGTGCTTCGCTTAACTCAAAACTACTGGCAATTCCTTCAAAAAACTTTATTTGATTTTTGCTCTCTATCCTTTCTGCAAGTTCAAGATTTTTCTTTTGGTTTTGGTAGTTTTCCAGGCTAAACTCATAATCGCTTTTGGCCGAATTAATCTTGCGTTTTACTTCGTTTTCTGTTTGTTCCAGTTCTATCATGGCCTGTTCGTAGGCAATTTGTTTTTGCTGCGTTCTGGCACTACGCATACCGCTACTTAAAATTGGGATGTTTAAGCTTAAGCCTAAAATAGATTGCCCAAAATATTCCTGGTCTTCATTTAAAAAAGTGAATTCCTGGCTAAACCCCTGTACGCCGTAATTTAGAAATCCGGTAAGTGAAGGAAGCGCTTTAGATTTTTCCAGTTTTACCTCTATTTCACGAGACTCTGCTGTATTCGCAGCAATCCGGTAATCTATATTTTCTTCTACCGGAACTTCTTTTTGTAATAGAGACAGGTCGAAATACTCCATCGCCAGGTTATCCAGTTCTTCGGTTAGGTTAACGGGAATTTCAACGGGAATCCCAAGTGTTAGGTTAAACATTTCATAAGCAATATCCCGCATACGTTTGCTTCGGCTTAAATTGTTTTTTAAGTTAAGTAAGGTGATTTTCAGTTGTTCTACATCCTCTTGTTCTGCAAGCCCGTTTTTATAGATTTCGTTGGTCTCATCGTAGTTCTTCTGTACGTTTTCTACGTTTTTTTGAAGAATAGCTACATTTTCCTCGGCCAGTAACACATTTCCGTAGGCATTAATTACGGCCTTCTTTATCTCAAGATTGGTTTTCGTTTTGGCATTTTCAGAAATTTGAAGCAAAGTTCTGGCTGATTGAATACCTACTATATAAGACCCGTCAAAAATTAATTGGTTCCAGGTGGCCGTAGCATTTACATTTTGCTTGGTACCAAAAGTTACCGGGGTAAAAGTGCCGGGTTCGCCGCCGGTTATTTCAGCCGGAAGTAAGGTTACGGGCTGTTTGAGATAATTTTGATAATCGGCAGTAGCACTTATTTGCGGTAATCCCTGGGCAATAATTTCCCATTTTTGTTTAAGGGCTATCTCAATATCTTTTTGTGCATTTACCGATGTGTAATTATTTTCTAAACCAAATTCAATGGCTTCCTCCATGGAGAAACTGTAACTTTGGGAAGTTTCCTGGGCCATACTGCTTAAAGAAATCAGTAAAAGTAACAGGTGTCTATATTTCATTTTTTTCTTTATTCTTGATTAATAAATCTTCTAAAACTTTTAGGCCTTTTGGAGTACATATAGCTTTTAAATGATATTCCAGTAAATAATCCATGAGTTTATTGTTGCTGTACTCTTCCTCTGGAAAAAGGTTTTTATCCTTAATGGCTAATAAGCTGGCAAAATAAAGCCTGCTCACAAAAGAAATGGAAATGTTAGGGCGGTAATGACCACTTTTAATACCTCGCTCCAAATTCTCTATTATAGAATGTTGTGCGATTTCAAATTTCTTGTTGCGAATTGTGTTGTATATCTTGGGGTAATACTTTTTAAGTTGAAATTGGGGTGATGTCTTTTCATTTTTAAGCATACGCTGTACATATACTTTTACCTCAAAATTCTCTACGATGGGATTTAGTTTTTTTGCGCGTAAAGACTTTATACCAGTGTTTATTTCTTCCATTAGTTGCCAAACACTGCCTTCAATAAGCATAGACTTGTTGCTGTAATGCGCATAAATAGTTTTTTTGGAAATGCCCATTTCTTCTGCAATGTCGTCCATAGTTACACTCTTAAAACCTAGTTTTAAGAAGAGGTTGGTAGCTGTAGTTTGAATTGCTTCTTTCACGTTATTTCTCTTGAAATTTTTGTGCAAAATTAGGTCATGGAAACTTATGATACAAGAAAAGTTTCTAAGGTTTAAGATAATTTAACTTATTCTACGAATTTGAAATAGTTTCAATTAATGTATTTTAGCCGGAAAATTTTTTGGTATGAAGTCTATTTCTCAATATAGAGAAGCTTTTCAGGAATATCTGGATTATAAAATAGAGGTGAAAGAGCCCGAGAACCTTTATAACCCTATGCGTTATATTCTTGGTTTGGGAGGAAAGCGTTTAAGGCCGGTGTTAGTATTGATGTCTGCTGAAATTTTTGAAGCCAATTATGAAAAAGCCCTGGATGCTGCCCTGGCCATAGAGATATTTCACAATTTCTCTTTGGTTCACGATGATATTATGGATGATGCACCTTTGCGTAGGGGAAAGCAGACCGTGCACGAGCGATGGGATATTAACACCGGAATTTTATCGGGTGATGCTATGTTGATAAATGCCTATCAACTATTTGAAAATTATGACAGTGAGACCTTTCAGGAACTGGCAAAATTGTTTAGTAAAACCGCTATGCAGGTTTGTGAAGGTCAGCAATATGATATAGATTTTGAGTCTAGAGATGATGTTACCATTGAGAATTATCTTAAAATGATAGAGTATAAAACTGCCGTGCTGGTGGGGGCTTCATTGCAAATGGGTGCCATTGTGGCCAATACTTCGGCCGTAAATAAAGAATCTGTATATGAATTTGGACGCTTATTGGGTATTGCATTCCAGCTTCAGGACGATTATTTAGATGCTTTTGGAGACCCTGAGACTTTTGGGAAGCAGCCTGGAGGAGATATTATAGAAAATAAAAAGACTTTTCTTTATTTAAAATCTCTGGAGGCTTCCGGAGAAAGCGAGGCGCGCCAGTTGGAACATTTGTATACTATAAATCCTGTTGAGACTGCGGGTAAAATTGATGCGGTAAAAAGCCTATTTAGAAGTAGTGGTGCCGCAGCTTTAACAAAGCTTGAAATAGAAAAATATACTGAAATGGCTTTTAAGGTACTTGATGAAATTGAAATCTCTGAAGAAAAAAAGCGCCCTTTACGAGAATTTGGGGAAATGCTTATGAATCGTACGGTTTAATTTTTGAAAAACCTAGATTAAGAATTTCTTAATACTTTTGCTCTTATATCTGCATATTTATAAGCAATAGATATTTTTAACAACCTCCTGAAGTTTTTAGGATGTTAAACTTCTTATAATTCATAAGATAATTCTATGGTTTACTACAGGCTGTTTTTTTTAAAATCGTATTTTTGCTTAGTTTTACACTTAAAAGAAACATTAGTTTCAAACTATGGATAGATTTTCATTTCTAAATGCTGCGCACACAGCATATTTTGCCGAACTTTACGATCAATACCTTCAGTACCCCGATAGTGTAGAGCCCAGTTGGAGGGCTTTTTTTCAAGGCTTTGATTTTGGAATGCAACAAAACGGAGTTTCCGCAGAAAACCTGGAAGAAGCTCCAGTTAATTTTCAAGAAGGGGAGATTCCAGATCATGTTGTGAAGGAATTTAAGGTTATACGCCTTATAGACGGTTACCGAACCCGGGGGCATTTGTTTACAAAAACAAATCCGGTTAGGGAGCGTCGTCAATATCGTCCAACCCTGGATATAGAAAACTTTGGGCTTGAAAAAGCTGATCTTGATACAAAATTTAATGCGGGTGACATGTTGGGGCTTGGCCCAAGCAGCCTTCGTGAGATAATAAACCATCTAGAGAAAATTTATTGCGAATCTATCGGAATCGAATATATGTTTATTCGTAAACCAGAGGAAATTAAATGGATTCAGGATAAATTAAATACAAACGAAAATCATCCTAATTTTAATAATGAGGAGAAAAAGAAAATCCTGAAGAAATTAAATCAGGCGGTTTCTTTTGAATCATTTTTGCATAGAAAATATGTGGGTCAAAAACGTTTTTCGTTAGAAGGTGGCGAAAGCCTTATTCCAGCCCTCGATGTGCTTATCGAAAAAGCTTCAGATTACGGGGTGAGGGATTTTGTGATGGGTATGGCTCATAGAGGTAGGTTAAATACTCTAACCAATATTTTTGGTAAAAGTGCAAAGGATATTTTTAGCGAGTTTGACGGGAAGGATTACGAACAGGATATTTTTGATGGTGATGTAAAATATCATCTTGGGTGGACTTCTTGCCGACTTACGGATAATGGAAAAGGAATAAATATAAATATTGCACCAAACCCTTCGCATTTAGAAACAGTAGGGCCTGTGGTTCAGGGAATATCCAGAGCCAAACAAGATAGGCACTATGGAGGCGACAATATGAAGGTGTTGCCTATTCTGGTGCATGGCGATGCTGCTATTGCAGGGCAGGGTGTAGTGTACGAAGTGGTGCAAATGGCCCAATTAGAAGGCTATGAAACCGGAGGTACAATACATATTGTAGTGAACAATCAAATAGGTTTTACCACAAATTATTTAGATGCGCGATCTTCTACCTACTGTACCGACGTAGGGAAAGTAACACATTCTCCTGTATTGCATGTAAATGCCGATGATGTAGAAGCTGTTGTGCATGCAGTTTCATTTGCGCTGGATTTTAGAATGAAATTTAAGCGAGATGTTTTTATAGATTTATTGGGCTATAGAAAATATGGCCACAATGAAGGGGATGAGCCTAAGTTTACACAACCTAAACTGTATAAGGCTATTTCAAAACATAAGAATGCACGAGATATTTATGCTGAAAAATTAAAAGCAGCCGGGGTAATTGATGAAGCTTATCTTACGAAGCTTGAAGAAGAATATAAGGCAGACCTGGAAGAAAACCTCGAGGACTCTAAAAAAGAGAAAAACACAAGAATTACCCCATTTATGCAAGATGAATGGGAAGGCTTCGAAAATGTCTTTGAAGATGAAATGATCAAGGATATAGATACTACCTACAAATTAGAGGATCTTGATTTGGTTGCCGATGCTATTTCTAAATTACCTGAGGATAAAAAGTTTATGCGTAAGGTAAAAAAGATTATAGAGCTTCGTAATAAACAATATTTTGAGGAAGATAAGCTGGATTGGGCTATGGGAGAGCACTTGGCCTACGGTTCACTTCTAAAAGAAGGATTCAATATTCGAATTAGTGGTCAGGATAGTGAAAGAGGTACTTTTTCTCACCGCCACGCAGTAGTAAAAGTAGAAGATAGTGAAGAGGAAATCATTTTGCACAATAATATAGAAGGTCGGGATGGCGATTTCTTTGTGTATAACTCTCCGCTTTCAGAATATGGTGTTATGGGGTTTGATTATGGTTATGCGATGGCAAGCCCTAAAACCTTAACTATTTGGGAAGCTCAATTTGGGGACTTTGTAAATGGTGCGCAAATAATGATAGACCAGTATCTTTCTGCTGCAGAAGATAAGTGGAAATTACAAAACGGCCTGGTGCTTTTCTTGCCACATGGGTATGAAGGCCAGGGGGCAGAACACTCTTCAGGAAGAATGGAGCGTTTTCTTCAACTTTGTGCCAAAGATAATATGTACGTAGCCGATGTGACTACACCGGCAAATATGTTTCATATTTTGCGTAGGCAAATGAAAGCCGGATTTAGAAAACCTTTGGTGATTTTTACGCCAAAGAGCTTGTTAAGGCATTCTAAAGTAATTTCAACAAAAGAAGATTTTTCAAAAGGCGGTTTTCAGCCTTTACTTGACGATCCAAAAGCAAAGGCAGAAGAGGTAAAAACCCTTGTGTTTTGTACCGGTAAATTTTACTACGATTTATTGGAATATAAAGAGGAGAATGGGCGTGATGATGTGGCATTGGTGCGTGTGGAACAATTATTCCCGTTGCCTACAGATAAAATGAATAGAACTATTGAAAAATACAAGAATGCAGATGATATAGTTTGGGCCCAGGAAGAACCAAGAAATATGGGTGCTTATGGACATATGTTATTGCATTTTGACCAAGCTAAAAACTTTAGGGTTTGCAGTAGAAAATTTTATGGTTCTCCTGCTGCCGGAAGTTCTGTAAGATTTAAAAAGCGTCACGAAAAGGTGATTGCAAGCGTTTTTGATAAAACAGTAGAGAATTAAAAAGAATTTAAAATAACGAATCCAATGTTTTCGCCTGGCGGAAACTTTAAATAAAAACAAAGATCATGGCCTTAGAAATGAAAGTTCCTTCTCCGGGAGAATCTATAACCGAAGTTGAAATAGCTGAATGGTTAGTTGAAGATGGCGACTATGTAGAAAAAGATCAGGCAATTGCCGAAGTAGATAGCGATAAAGCTACCCTGGAACTTCCGGCTGAAGCTAGCGGAATTATTACACTAAAAGCAGAGGAAGGTGATGCTGTGGCTGTAGGTGAAGTAGTTTGTCTTATAGATACCGAAGCTGAAAAGCCGGGTGGAAGTGACGATAAAAAGGAGTCTAAAGATGGGGCTTCAAATAAAGAGGAAGATAATAAAGATAAGGCAGCACCTAAAACTGAGGAGCCTTCTAAGTCCACAACACCTGCGCAAAAGCAAGATTCTCACGCAAAAGGGACCCCGTCTCCTGCAGCTAAAAAAATTCTGGACGAAAAAGGGATTGATAAGAAGGATGTAGAAGGTAGCGGAAAAGATGGTCGTATCACAAAAGAAGATGCGGTTCAGGCCAAAGCTTCTATGGGTAGCCCGGGTAAAGGAAAACGAGGGGAGTCTAAGAAGAAAATGTCTATGCTTCGTAGAAAAGTAGCTTCTCGTTTGGTTTCAGTTAAAAATGATACCGCTATGCTTACTACTTTTAATGAGGTAGATATGCAGCCTATTTTTAATTTACGAAAGAAATATAAAGAAGAATTTAAAGATAAGCATGGGGTTGGTTTAGGCTTTATGTCTTTCTTTACCCTTGCAGTAGTGAGAGCCTTAAAGCAATTTCCTGATGTGAATTCTATGATAGATGGAGATCATCAGGTTAAGTTTGACTATCAGGATATTAGTATTGCAGTTTCTGGCCCAAAAGGCTTGATGGTGCCTGTAATAAGAAATGCTGAAAACTTAAGTTTTAGAGGTGTAGAAGATGAGGTGAAACGCCTTGCATTAAGAGCGCGTGATGGGAAAATTACTGTAGATGAAATGACCGGGGGTACTTTTACTATTACAAATGGTGGGGTATTTGGTTCTATGCTTTCTACTCCAATTATAAACCCTCCGCAAAGCGCAATTTTAGGAATGCATAATATAGTAGAGCGTCCTGTTGCTATAGATGGTCATGTAGAGATTCGACCTATTATGTATTTGGCGCTTTCTTATGACCATAGAATTATTGATGGAAAAGAATCTGTAGGTTTCCTGGTGGCTGTTAAAGAAGCTATAGAAAACCCGGAAGAATTATTGATGGATAACGATGTAAAAAGAGCTCTAGAACTTTAATTGGAAAGAGTGATAATCAAAAAAAAAAGAGGCAACGAATTCGTTGCCTCTTTTTTTTGGTAAAAACAAATTATAATAATAACAACAAATTCGCGATGTTTAAAGATAAAACACAAATCACAAAGATTCCCAATAGTATATAAAGGAAAATATGTGGATTTTTATTTTTCGAAACGCTGGACATTCTACTAACATTAATTAGCTCAAACTTAGGTAGAATGTGGTTTCACGACAAGGGGATAAACCCCCTTTTTTACTATTTTAAGTAAAGAGCCGGTGCTTTGTAGTCTATAATGGCTTTCCCTTTTTTTAACAGGTCTGCGCCAATAATTCCATGTACTTTTTCAGCTTCATGATTTGTAAGAGCTTCGTTTACATGTCTTAAATCAAAAAGTACAAGGTCTACTTTTTTCTTTTTCCAGCCTTTAATTTCAATTTGATTCTTTTGTGCAATTTGAGTAAGCATATTGGTTGCACCAGCCCCGGCAGCTTTTATATCGCTATCTTCTGCAAGCAGTTTAAAGTGTTCTACTGCTTCAAGGCCTACACAAGTGCTGGAGGCGCCTGTATCTAGAATAAAGTTTCCTTCAATCCCATTAATCCTGGCTACTAATTCCAGATGCTGTGTTTTTGTATATTTTAGCTTTACACGCTTAAAGCCTTTTTCTTTAAGTAATTTTTTTAAAGATGACATTCTTTGTATTTTTCACAAAGATAGGTCTTCAAAATAAATTATTTTTGCTTTTATGATTTTAACCGATACGCATATACATCTTTATAGCGAAGATTATGAAGATGATAGGGACCAGCTTATAGAAAATGCATTTAAGCAGCATATTGAAAGATTTTTTCTTCCGGCAATAGATTCTGAAACCACGCAGGCCATGTACGACCTGGAAGCTCGTTACCCCGAGCATGTTTTTTTAATGATGGGCTTGCACCCAACGCATGTTCAGGAGAATTTTGAAGATGAATTGAAGCATGTGGAGGAGCAGTTTGGGCAAAGAAGGTTTTATGCGGTGGGGGAGATAGGGATAGACTTGCATTGGGATAAAAGTACTTTGGCGATACAGCAGGAAGCTTTTAGAAGGCAGATTAGATTGGCAAAAAAACATAAATTGCCGGTTGTAATTCATTGTAGAAAGGCTTTTGATGAGGTTTTTGAGGTGTTAGAAGAGGAAAAAAGCGATGATCTTTTTGGGATTTTTCATTGTTTTACAGGTAACCTGGACCAAGCTAAAAGGGCGCTCTCTTATAATTTGAAGCTCGGCATTGGTGGGGTGGTTACATTTAAAAATGGCGGCATCAATAAATTTCTGGATCAAGTTCCTTTAAAAGATATTGTTTTGGAGACCGATGGGCCATATTTGGCACCCTCGCCCTTCCGTGGAAAACGAAATGAGCCTGAGTATCTTCTAAAGGTAGCAGAAAAGATAGCAGACATTTACCAAAAACCCTTAGCTGAAATCGCTCAAATAACCACCCAAAATTCAAAAGATATCTTCGGGATATAAAGTAGGTTAGGATTAAAATTTGTTCATTTGCCTAGTTAATAAAATTTGCGTGAAAGAATTCGAAGACATAAGGTTTTATAAAGATAGCGAGGTACAGCCTGCCTTGATGGAATATTTGGGGCATCCTATGATAAAAGCGCTTCTACAATTTACTTTTCCCGAGAAAAGTTCAGAAGAAATTGCTGCTATATTGGGTACTTGCCATTCTATCAGGGATTTTCAGTCTAAAGTGATTTATAATTCTGTATTAAAAGTTATTGAAAAAAGTACCGAGGGGCTTACGTATAGTGGTTTTGATAAGTTAGATAGCCGGCAGGCGTATTTCTACATGTCAAATCATCGTGATATTATTCTTGATACCTGCTTGTTGAATACAACATTGTATGAGCAAGATCTAATAATGACAGCTTCGGCTATTGGTGATAATTTAGTACAGAAACCTTTTTTAATGACATTGTCTCGTTTAAATAGGAATTTTTTGGTAAAACGAGGGCTTGGTCCCCGGGAAATGCTTAAAAGTTCTATGGTCCTTTCAGCTTATATTAAAAAGTTGCTCTTAGAAGATGGTAGGTCGGTTTGGATGGCGCAAAGAGAGGGTAGAACCAAGGATGGAAGTGATTATACCCAGCAGGGAGTGTTGAAAATGCTTGGTATGGCCAAAGGCAAGCAAAGCCTGGCACAGTATTTTGCCGATCTTAAAATTGTTCCGATGGCGATTTCCTATGAATTTGATCCTACAGATATTTTGAAAATGCCTGAAATTCTAGCCAAAAGAATGAAGGAGGAATACGTGAAGTCTGCGAATGAAGATTTTAATAGTATTATGCAAGGTGCGCTTGGTAATAAAGGGCGTATCCATATTAATGCAGGAGAAGTTTTAGGTAAAGAGGTTTTTGAAGAAATTGAAGAGAAGCATGCTTCAATAAACGCACAGTTAAAAGCTATCGCTTCAAAAATAGACGAACATATTTATAGAAATTATAAATTATGGCCGGCTAATTATATCGCATTCGATTTGCTTAAAAATTCAGAAACCTATGCTGAAAAATATTCAGATAAAGAAAAAAGGCAATTTGAACGTCGCCTAACTCGTAGGATAGATGTGAAAAATCCCCTTGAGCTTAATAGTTACTTATTAATGTATGCAAATCCGGTAATTAATAAAGAAGCGCTTTATGAATAAAAAAGCTAAAATCCTTTTAATTTATACCGGCGGAACTATTGGGATGATAAAGGACTATGATACAGGAGTCCTAAAAGCTTTTAATTTTGATGAATTATTACATAATATTCCTGAACTTAAAATTCTTGAACACGAAATAGATACCTTGAGCTTTGAAGATCCTATAGATTCTTCTAATATGAATGTAGCATGTTGGGTGAAAATAGCCAATACTATACATGATAATTTTAAAGCTTACGATGGTTTTGTGGTTTTGCATGGAAGTGATACCATGTCTTATACCGCTTCGGCTTTAAGTTTTATGTTTGAAAACTTAACCAAGCCTATCATCTTTACAGGGTCTCAGTTACCTATTGGAGATTTAAGAACTGACGCGAAGGAAAATCTTATTACCAGTATTCAAATTGCAGGCTTGCAAAAGAATGGGAAACCGGTAATCTCGGAAGTAGGTCTATATTTTGAATATAAATTATATAGGGCTAATAGGACTACAAAAATTAATGCTGAACATTTTCAGGCCTTTGCATCTCTAAATTATGAACCTTTGGCCGAGTCTGGTGTTTACTTGTCGGTAAATTATAATGCACTTTGGCGACCTAACCGAAGACAAAAAACAAAATTACATACCAATTTTAATAACGAGGTATTGGTTTTAAAAATGTTTCCTGGTATAAATGCAGCTACTTTAGCTCATATATTGTCTAAGCCAGGATTAAAGGGAGTGGTGTTGGAGACTTATGGGAGTGGTAATGCTCTTAGCGACGATTGGTTTCTGGATATTTTAAAGAAAAAGATTTTAGAAGGCTTAATTATAGTAAATGTTACACAGTGCATAGGAGGTAGTGTGGTGATGGGGCAGTATGAAACAAGCGTAGGGCTGAAAGAGATAGGTGTGATTTCGGGAAAAGACATAAGTACCGAGGCTGCGGTAGCCAAATTAATGTATCTTTTAGGGAAAGAATTGTCTCCAAAAGTGTTTAAAACCATCTTCGAAACTTCGTTAAGAGGGGAAATGTCATAAAAATAACGGCAGATGCTTGACGGAGTATATTTTTTTTCGTTATTTGGCGAACCGTTTTAGAAACGTTAACAAAAAGAGAGGTGGCCGAGTGGTCGAAGGCGCACGCCTGGAAAGTGTGTATACGTCACAAGCGTATCGAGGGTTCGAATCCCTTCCTCTCTGCTATAATTATTATATTTTTATTAAAAATTTATTTTTATATCTTTAACCCTTTAACTAATTAAATTAAGACAAACAGTAATGAAAAGATTATTTTCTATTTTGGTAATCGCCGCGGTGATGGTGCTTGGAGCCGGAAACCTGAATGCGGCCAACGATGTTAACACATTACCTGGAACAATTGTGAATTTTGTTCAGGATGAAGAGGCTGCAGCTTCCGCAGATGAGGCAGGCGAAGAAACTCTTGGTTTTCATCAGGAACTTAAAAAACGTTTTATAGAAGGTGGTCCTGCATTTATGGGGATTGTTCTTTTATGTTTAATTCTTGGTTTGGCTGTTGCCATTGAGAGAATTATCTTTTTAAATCTTTCTACTACGAACACTAGAAAATTAGCTAGAAATGTAGAAGATGCTTTAAATAGTGGTGGAGTAGAATCAGCTAAGGAGGTTTGTAGAAATACAAAAGGGCCTGTTGCTTCTATCTATTACCAGGGTCTGGATCGTGCAGACGAAAGTATTGATGCTGCAGAAAAAGCTGTTGTAGCTTACGGTGGTGTTCAAATGGGGCAATTAGAGAAAAACGTTTCCTGGTTGTCTTTATTTATTGCTATTGCTCCTATGCTTGGTTTCATGGGTACTGTAATTGGTATGATTACCGCCTTCGATAGAATTGAAGCAGCTGGTGATATGCAGCCTTCTCTTGTTGCCGGAGGTATTAAAGTAGCACTTCTTACAACCGTATTTGGTTTGATCGTAGCTATTATTCTTCAAATATTTTACAACTATATTATTGCTAAGATAGATAGTATTGTAAATGATATGGAAGATGCATCTATCACTCTTATCGATATGTTGGTAGCTTACAAAAACAAAAAAAGAATCTAAGACCAGATTAAATTATGACTTTACATAAAATATTAAAATATGTATCTATCGTTATTGGCGTTATAGGGCTTATCCTTCTTGGAAGGATCCTTGCCGAAGACGGTGATGCTATAGAGGCCTCGGCCGATTTGCAAACCAGTTTGCTCAATCCATTTATGTATGTTGCATATTTAGTATTGGCAATAGTAGTTGCTTTGGTCCTTATCTTTGTGGTACAAGGCCTGTTTAAAGGAAATATAAAAAACACATTAATTGCCGTAGGAACATTTTTGGCAGTTATTGTAATAGCTTATCTTGTTACAGATGGTTCTCAAATGACGCTTAAAGACGGAGACATACTTTCGGCTAGCGCAGCCCACTGGATAAGTGCAGGTTTAGTAACTTTTTACATCCTTGCAGGAATCGCTATTTTAGCAATGGTAATTTCCGGAGTTAAAAAATTAATGAAATAAAATTATGGCAAGAAGAGAAGCACCAGAAGTTAATGCCGGCTCTATGGCCGATATTGCTTTCTTGCTACTAATCTTCTTTTTGGTAACCACAACCATTGAGACAGATAGTGGGATTAGTAGAAAACTACCCCCATGGCAGCCAGAAGAGCAAGAGCCACCGGTAATTAAAGAACGAAATATCTTTCAGGTTTTGGTTAACAGTAACAACCAATTACTTGTAGAAGATGAGGAGATGGAGATAGAGGAGCTGCGACAAGCTGCAGTTGAATTTATCGATAATGGTGGAGGAACAGGTGATGAAGCTTGTGATTTCTGCCAGGGAGCGGGAGAAGCCACTTCTTCTGTAAACCCACAGAAAGCTATTATCTCTTTGGTAAATAACCGTGGAACCGAGTATGGAACTTATATCTCTGTACAAAACGAACTTGTGGCGGCTTATAACCAACTTAGAGATAGGGAAGCGCAGCGTTTATTCGGTACCAGCTTTACTGAGATGGAAGCTAAATATAACGATTCGCGTACAAGTGAAGGCGCTAAAGAAACGCTTAAAGAGAGAATTGAATTAATTAAAGATATGATTCCTCAAAAGCTTTCTGAAGCTGAACCGCAGAGTTAATAACCTAATTAAAACTTAAATTTAAGACTCAATTATGTCTAAATTCAAAAAGAAAAAGAGCGAAGGGCAACCAGCCATTAGTACAGCATCTTTACCAGATATTGTATTTATGTTACTGTTCTTCTTTATGGTTGTTACCGTTATGCGCCAGAATACGTTAATGGTACAAAATAAACTACCATTCGCCGATCAGGTTGAAAAGCTTGACAAGAAGGATCTTGTAATGTATATCTATGCAGGAAAGCCAAGTTCGAGATACCAGCAAACATTTGGTACTGAGGCAAGGATTCAGTTGAACGATAAATTTGCCAGTGTTGGTGAAGTTCAACAGTTTATCTTTTCTGAAAGAGAAACAAAACGAGAAGAATTGATACCATATCTTACAACTGCCCTTAAGGTAGATGAAGAAACAAATATGGGGCTGGTTTCAGATATTAAACAAGAATTAAGAAAAGCTGAAGCTCTTAAAATCAACTATACAACCAAAGAAGGTGATGCATTACAAAATATGCAATAAAGACCAATAGGTCATTTTTTCAAAACTGTATTAAACATCCTGTCTAATTTTAAATATTAGGCAGGATGTTTTTTTTATATTTGAGTCTAAATATACCTGTAGACTAAAAATGAATAAATTATTCAAATTTCTTTATGGCTTGTTTGTTGTTTTTAGTCTGCCTTTATCAGCTCAAACCGAGATAGAGGAAGAATTGGAACGTATACCTGATTCGGTTCCATATATTTTAGATAGTTTATATCGCGAAGATCAATTCTACCTGGGACTAAGCTTTAATTTTATTAGTAATAAGCCTGAGGCTATTTCGCAATCTGGTTTTTCAGGAGGTATTCATGCCGGATTTACCAGGGATTTTCCACTTAATAAACGTCGAAATGTCGCTATAGCAGCCGGAGTAGGTTTTTCTTTAAATAGCTATAGTCAAAACCTCTTTATAGGGGAAGATAATAGTGGAAAAAGTATTTTTAGGGAACTGACAAATAATATCGACTATAGTGTTAATAGATTTACTACACAACTAATAGAGGTGCCTTTAGAGTTTAGATGGCGCACTTCTACGGCTGAAACTTATAAGTTCTGGAGGATTTATACCGGATTGCGATTTGGATACATCTATCACTTTAAAAGTAAATTTATTCAGCCCGGGAACGAGGTTGTCCAAACCGATGTTCCAGAATTAGATCGCTTTCGAATGGGGGCAACTTTTACTTTTGGTTACAACACCTTTAATTTTCATTTGTATTATAGTTTAAACCCATTGTTTCCTGATGCATCAGTGAATGGTGCGCCAATAGATATTTCGGTATTTAGAGTGGGGCTTATGTTTTATATATTATAGCCATAAGTTTAGTACTATAATTTGCGTTAAGATTCCGCAAGCAAGGCCTAATACTAATTCGTTGATTGTATGTGCTTTGTAATAAATCCTTGAAGAGGCTGTTAGCCCCAGTGCAAGTATTAAAAAACTAATGGTATATACTAAATTTATTTTAAAATTTAAACTGATGCCAATTAGAAAAACCAAAAGGGCGCCCATGCCCATCATATGTAAACTCAGTTTTACTTTTAATAAAACCAGGACAAAGGCGACTATAGTGGCGAATAGAATTCCAGTAAAGTAGTAATAAAGCGCAGCATAATTATAAGCGTTTAAAATCTGGTTTAGTACCATAGTAATTAGAATCGCGTAGAATAATAGTGGCCACTTTCGTTCTCTGGTATTTATTAAAAAGATAGATTGTGCTTTTCCCAAATTTTTTAATAGGAAATAAAATACAATAGGTATAAATATAGTAAGTATGGCTATTGCCAATAATTTTGCTTTTGCTATACCTTCAGGAAAAAACCTGGGGGTAAAAATAAAGTAGAAAAAACTTGCCGCTAATGGCAACCATAGCGGGTGGAAAATAAAAGATGCACTTTTTAAAAGGAATCTCATTAAATTTCTTTTCGAAGTCTGGCCACAGGAATGTCTAATTGTTCTCTATATTTTGCAACCGTTCTTCGTGCAATTGGATAGCCTTTATCTTTTAATACCTTTGCGAGTTTTTCATCGGTAAGGGGTTTACGTTTATCTTCTTCCTCGATAGAAATTTCCAGTATTTTTTTAATCTCTCTGGTGGAAACATCTTCTCCCTGATCGTTTTTCATAGACTCAGAGAAGAATTCCTTAATAAGTTTGGTTCCGTAAGGTGTGTCTACATATTTACTGTTGGCCACCCTGGAAACCGTAGAAACATCCATCTCTATCTCATCGGCAATATCCTTTAAGATCATGGGCCTAAGGTTTCGCTCGTCGCCGGTCAAGAAATATTCTTTTTGGTAGTTCATAATAGCACTCATGGTAACCATAAGCGTTTGTTGTCTTTGCTGTATGGCTTCAATAAACCATTTTGCGGCATCCAGCTTTTGTTTTATAAACATAACTGCATCTTTCTGTGCCTTTGTTTTTTCTTTAGATTCTTTATAGCCTTTTAGCATGTCGCTATAATCGCGAGAGACGTGCATTTGTGGTGCATTGCGGCCATTAAGGCTTAACTCTAAATCTCCATCTACAATTTTAATGGTAAAGTCTGGGATTACGTGCTCTATCATTCTGGTGTTTCCAGAATAAGAACCTCCCGGTTTCGGGTTTAAATGTTCAATAACATCTATAGCTTCCCGAAGTTCATCTTCCGAAATATCGTGCCTAGAAATTATTTTGGTGTAATGTTTTTTGCTGAATTGGTCAAACGAGCGGTCCAGGATATCTTCGGCTAATTCTACGGCTTTTGTAGGCTCTTTGCGTCTAAGTTGAATAAGAAGACATTCTTGAAGAGATCTGGCTCCTACACCAGCTGGATCCAATTCCTGCACCTTTTTAAGTACCTTCTCTACCGCATCTTCATCTGTATAAATATTTTGGGTAAAGGCCAGGTCATCTACAATATCCTGCAGCTCTCTTCTTAAATAACCACTTTCATCTACGCTACCTACCAGAAAGGCAGCTATTTGTTCTTCGGTTTCATCAAATCTAAGTGTACTTAATTGAGTGGTTAGGTATTGTGTAAACGAAGTGCCGGCTGCATAAGGTACGCTTTTTTCGTCATCATCGGGACTATAATTATTGGCTTGAAGCCTATAGTTAGGTACCTCATCATCACTTAAATATTCGTCAACATCTATTTCAGCCTCAATAGATTCGGTTCCTTCATCTTCACGATCTCTTTCCTTGTAATCATCTTCATACTCCTCAAATTCATCTCTGGCTTCTAATTTGCCATCTTCCAAAGCCGGATTTTCCTCTAATTCCTGTTTTATACGCTGCTCAAATGCTTGCGTAGGAAGTTGTATAAGCTTCATGAGCTGTATCTGCTGCGGAGAAAGCTTTTGAGATAATTTGAGATTTAATTGCTGTTTAAGCATAAATTTTATAATCGAGATTTAAAAGAGCTGCTTTTAAAAGCCGTCACCTTAAGTTTACTTCAAGATCTAACATGTTTTGTACTCAGTGAGCATGTTAGAAACTGAAACGAATTTCAGCTTGATCTAAATAGACTTTCAGGCAGCCTCCTTTTCTTTTTGTTTAATCAGTTAACCTATTCAACGCCGCTTTGATATGTTTGTTGTCTCTAATTATAAGACCTATAAACTATCTGGGTGTCTTACTACAAAAATAGGCAAAACAACGCTAGTTAGGCTTTGGCACAGTAAATGATTGTGGTAAAATTTTGTTAAGTATTCTTAACTAATTCCTTAAAATCTCTAAATCTCTTTGGAAGATCGAGCTCAAAATAAAGCAATTTTTCTGTTATGGGGTGTTTAAACTCAATGGCAGTAGCTGCTAAAAATAAACCTCTTTTTTTTATATTTTCTGAAGCCTTTCCATATATTTTGTCGCCAACAATCGCATTTCCATTTTCAGCCAAATGAATTCTTATTTGATGCGTTCTCCCTGTTTTTGGAAACGCTTTTACCAAACTAAATGATTCATTTTTAAACAGAAACTCTTCAATAAGTTCTATTTTGGTTTCGGCGTTTTTGTTTTCGATAGATTTATTTATAACAACAGAATTTGATAGACTGCCTAATACCAGGGCATGATAGGTTTTTTCTATTTTTTTTTCTTCAAAAAGCCTATTTAAAGACACCTGCGCAGCTTTGGTTTTTGCAATTAATAATATTCCCGAGGTTGGATTATCTAATCTATGTACCGGCAGAGGAGCCGGCAAAGCATCTTTTTGGTGGGATGTGTTTAAATTAAATGGGAGGGCATTGCTGATGGTTTTAAAATAATTTCCGCTGGTAGGAATTCCGGCAGGTTTATGTATTACGGCAAGATAATCGTCTTCAAAAATAACCTGCAATTTTTTGGTAAACAGCTTTTGTGGTTTTTCTCTTGATTCCAGCAACTCTATTTTTTGACCTTCTTTAATCCAATCTGAAGTCTTTGCGGGCTGGCCGTTTAATAGAATGAGTTCCTTTTTTAGAGCTTTTTTAAGGGAGCTTTTAGTGGGAAGGGAAGGGAAAATTGCAACTGCATATTCCTGTAGCCTGATTTTTTCTGTAATCGCGGGAACAATATGCGTTTCTTTTATTTTCAATGGGTAGTTGGTTGTTGGGAAGAAATCATATTCCATTTTTAAGATCGTCAAGCTGAATTTATTTCAGGATCTGATGAAGCTAAAATCATCCTGGAAGTTAAAACAAGTTTAGCTTGACGATTACTAATAAAAAACCTCACAGGTTTTAAAACCTGTGAGGCTTGAGAATATCTTAAAACTCGGCGTTTTGCGGAGTTCTGGGGAAAGGAATTACATCGCGTATATTTCCCATTCCGGTTACAAATTGTACCAGTCTTTCAAAACCAAGTCCAAAACCACTATGCACGCAGGTCCCGAATTTACGGGTATCCAGATACCACCAGAGTTCTTTTTCGTCTATATCCAGTTCTTTCATTTTACCTCGAAGTATATCCAGGCGCTCTTCTCTTTGCGAACCACCAACAATTTCACCAATTCCGGGGAAAAGTATATCCATAGCCCTTACGGTTTTGCCATCTTCGTTTAGGCGCATATAAAAGGCCTTGATATTTGCCGGGTAATCAAATAAAATTACAGGGCATTTAAAATGTTTTTCTACTAAATAACGTTCGTGTTCACTTTGTAGATCGGCGCCCCATTCTTCAATAATATAGTTGAATTTCTTCTTTTTGTTGGGCTTACAATTTTTAAGGATCTCTATTGCCTCAGTATAGCTTACCCTTTTAAAATTATTGTCTAAAACAAAGTGAAGTTTTTCCAGAAGTCCCATCCCGGTGCGTTCTGCCTTTGGTTTAGATTCTTCTTCGGTCTTAAAGCGTTTATCTAAGAATTCCAGGTCGTCCTGGCAGTTTTCTAAGATATATTTCAACACATATTTTATAAAATCTTCAGCTAAATCCATATTGCCGTCAAGATCGCAGAAAGCTACTTCGGGCTCTATCATCCAGAATTCAGCTAAATGGCGTGAAGTGTTTGAGTTTTCGGCCCTAAAAGTGGGTCCAAAGGTATAAATTTGACCAAGTCCCATGGCATAAGCCTCTCCTTCTAGTTGTCCCGAAACGGTTAAATTGGTTTCTTTTCCGAAGAAATCTTCACTAAAATCGATGCTGCCATCTTCTTTCTTTGGTGGGTTTTCCATATCTAAAGCACTCACTCTAAACATTTCCCCGGCTCCTTCGGCATCACTTCCAGTAATAATTGGTGTATTTACATAGTGGAAATTATTTTGCTGAAAATAACTGTGTACTGCGAAAGACAGTTTTGAACGTACACGCATAATAGCGCCAAAAGTATTGGTACGAACCCTTAAATGGGCCTGCTGTCTCAATTTCTCGAGGCTGTGACGCTTTGGAGAAAGGATGGTAAGCTTCACTTCTTCAGGATTGGCATCTCCCAGAATTTTAAATTCCTTTACTTCAATTTCAACTCTTTGTTGATTTCCCTGGCTTTCAACCAGCGTACCTTTTACCGAAATTGCCGAGCCAACAGTGATTCGTTTGAGTTCGTCCTGGTCAAAATTTTCAAAATCTATTACACATTGTAGGTTGTTAATGGTAGAACCATCGTTTAAGGCAATAAAGCGATTGCTCCTAAAAGAACGTACCCAGCCGTTCACCTCAAATTCCTGTAGGAATTGATTGCTGTCTAATATTTCAGCAATTTTTGCTTGTATCATTTATGTAAGATTTTAGAAGAAACAAATATAATTTATCCGTCTCAGCCTGCAAAGCAAGCCGGTTTTTATTAATCTTTATAAATACATTAATTTTCCGGCGGCCTGCTACAATTAAAATAATTTTTCACTAAACCTCAAGAGACTAGCCACGAGGCTTAATTATCTTTTAGAACTTTTTGATGTTTCTTTTTCAATTTCATCTTCGTCTTCTTCGGTGTCAATAATTTTCATGGCCGGTTCCTTTAATACCTTTTTATTGGCAATATTCTTCTCTAAAGAAAGTAATAAAGAAGGTAGTAATAGTAAATTGGCAAGCATGGCAAAAAGCAAAGTTGCCGAAACCAGGCCACCAAGGGCCACCGTACCTCCAAAACTACTTATCATAAATACCGAAAATCCAAAGAAAAGTACGATAGAGGTATAAAACATGCTCACGCCGGTTTCACGTAAAGCGCCATAAACCGAACGTTTAATTTTCCAATTGTTGGCTTTAAGTTCCTGCCTGTATTTGGCTAAGAAGTGAATGGTATCGTCTACCGAAATTCCAAAAGCAATACTAAAAACCAGGATGGTAGAAGGTTTTATGGGAACGCCCAGGAACCCCATCATTCCGGCGGTTACCAACAATGGTAATAGGTTGGGGACAAGGGATACAATAATCATTCTAAAAGACCTAAACATCCAGGCCATAAGCAGGGCGATTAATAGAATGGCCAGGGAAAGGGATAGCACAAGGTTCTTAACCAAATAGTTGGTTCCTTTTTGAAAAATAAGGGCTTTTCCTGTCATGGAAACCTCGTAACGTTCTTCGGGGAAAATCTTGTTTATTTTTGGCCAAAGGTCTTCTTCTAAATCTTCCATTTTATCGGTGCCAATGTCTTTCATGTAGGTGGTAATTCTGGCATATCTTCCGGTGCTATCTACATAGGAAGACAGTAAATTCTCTCCTGACGAAAAACCTTTTGCGTAGGGCATAATAAAATTTTGTTCCTGGGAACTGGGCAGCTGATAATATTTAGCTTCACCATTATAAAATGCCTGCTTGGAATATTTTACAAGTCTTGTTACCGAAATTGGTTGTGAAAACTCGGGTATTTCGGCAAGATGGTTTTGTAATTCTTCCATGCGTTTAAGTGTAGCCAATTTTAAAACGCCATTCTTTCTTTTAGTGTCTACAAGAATTT
This sequence comes from Salegentibacter maritimus, assembly GCF_016236975.1. Classification (NCBI taxonomy): domain Bacteria; kingdom Pseudomonadati; phylum Bacteroidota; class Flavobacteriia; order Flavobacteriales; family Flavobacteriaceae; genus Salegentibacter; species Salegentibacter maritimus. The sequence goes on along the minus strand of NZ_JAEHNY010000010.1, from coordinate 50,962 downwards.
CTAAAGGCATTACCCCGTCAAATTCTTTTTCGAAGAATTTTATATCCTGAAAAAACGCAGCTTCTTCAGGCATATCTTCTAATAAACTTCCTGATATTTTTATAGTATAAATTCCAATAATACTAGCTACCAGGAGTATTATTGATGTAATATAAATACTAATACGGTGATGCCGTACCATTTGCTCCATCCAGTTTACAAAACCACCAATCCATCGTTTATTAAGATGTTTTAGGTGTTTGTATTTCGGTAAATTCATATAACTATAGATAATAGGAATTATCAATAGACTTAGAATAAATATGGCAACAATATTAATGGAAGCTACGATGCCAAACTCTTTTAATAAAGTGCTGTCGGTAAGTATAAAAGTAGCGAAACCAGATGCCGTGGTAATATTGGTCATTAAGGTGGCATTTCCTACTTTAGTAATTACACGTTGTAAGGATTTAGCCTGATTTCCATGTTTTTTTATTTCCTGTTGGTATTTATTTATCAGGAAAATGCAATTGGGAATTCCTATTACGATTATTAGCGGCGGAATAAGTGCGGTAAGTACTGTTATTTCGTAATGTAAAAAACCAATAACTCCAAAAGCCCACATTACACCAATGCAAACGGTGATCATTGAAATAATGGTTGCCCTAATAGACCTGAAAAAGAAGAAGAATATAAGCGAAGTAACCGCAAGTGCTGCGAGGATAAAAAGCTCGATTTCATCTATAATATTCTGTGAATTCAGGGTTCTTATATAAGGCATCCCCGATACTTTTACATCTATGCCTGTATTTTCTTCAAAATTGAGAATAAGTGGTTGTAGCTCATCTATTATAAAGGTTTTACGCTCTTTAGAGTTTACAATTTCTTTGTTCATATAGATCGCCGACTGTACCGTATTGGAGTGCGAGCTATACACCAGGTTTTCGTAAAAAGGAAGTTGGTTATAAAGTTTGTCCTGATATTGTTGAAGTGCTTCTTTTGTAGGTTTTTCTTCACTAATAAAAGGAACCATCTCAAATCGGCTGGGATCTTCAAACTTTTTTAATTGTTGAAGATTGCTTAGGGATATGGTAAAATCTACGGCTGGAGAAGACTCTAATGTGTGGGTTAGCTTCTTCCAGGCCTGAAAATTTTCAGGTTCAAAAAGTGCCGAATCCTGAATTCCAAGTAGTACTACGTTTCCCTCTTCGCCAAACTTATCTAAAAATTCGTTATAAGCAATATTGTCTTGATGATCGTCGGGCAAAAGATTGGCTTCTGTAAAAGAAAAGCGCATATTCTTCCACTGGCTGGCAAAAAACACAGTGGTAGCTATAATAAGTAGAAGTATAATAATTCTGTTACGCAATATTAAACGCGCAATAGAATTCCAAAATCCGAAACTAAAAATCTTGGCCATGGGAAATTTTTAAGCGAGCGCAAAGGTATAAAAAGGAAGCCTATTAATCAGGCTTTAAGCAACTAAAGTAAAACTTGTTTAGATATCTAAATGAAAGGTGAATTTAAAGGCGAAGTTTTCATCAAAAGTAGATAGGCTATAAGGGCCATATCTATAGGCGGCTCCTAGCCCAAAACCTAATAATACTTTTTGTAATTCTATTCCAAATTCATGGTAGCCATGCTTTAAACTTTTTATTGGAATACTGTGTCTTTCGGGATTACTAATATCTCCAATTGCATGACGGGATATAAAAACGAGCTCTGGTTTAATTAACTTATGTATAGTTATGGGCCTTAGTTGATGTTTAAGATGCAACATGGCTTGTTTGTCGCTAAAAAATTCATTGTAGTACATGGTTTCAAAGCTGCGCCTACCTGCCACCGAAAACCTTCTTAAGATACCGTTTCGCCTGGGGCTATTTGGTAAGGCATGAAATAAATGCGTGAGCGGTACCTGCCCCGTGGCATAATTGCCTTCCAGGATAATTTCTGTTCGAGACTGGTTGAGTCTTTTAATTTCGTGTTCTACCAACAGCCCAAATTTAGTGTAGTCAAAATCGCCTCCAAAAATACCAGAAAAGCCTTTGGTGATTTGCCCGGTAAACTTGGGGTAGCCTTTTTCTATTAATTTAGTCGAATTTGGGGTTTTTAAGAAGGTCGCAAACGGGCGCCATAAAAAGGAAAATGTAGCTTCAGAAAGCTTGTAATTTGAAAATTCCCGACCGTTTAAAAGAAAACTGTAATCTTTGGTTTGATAAATATCGCTTTTGGTAAATTGAAGTTCGGTCTTAAAATCAGATCCAAACCTATGGGTAAAGCCACTGCTTATCGTATGATGTTTATAGAAAAAATTAATGTTTACAAAACGCGGCTCTAGAATAGAAAATTCATTTTTTCCCTGTAAATAATTAAAACTTCCAGTTTCAATAATATCGCGCGTATAGTTTAAATTAAAATTGGTTTCGGTGGCTTTATGAAGATAGATTGAAGTGCCCAGACTATATTTAAAAAGCTCATCTTTTGTGCCATAAACCAAATAGCCGTTTAAATTGAATTTATTTGAAATTTGATTATTGGTTTTTCCGCCAAAGCCCAATCTAATTCCTTCATAATTATTGAACTTAAAAAATTTACCAAGGTCAAAATCCCAGAATTTCACCGGATAATAACCCAGAGAAACTGTATTCTTTAAATTTATTTGTTCCTCAATTTTCTTCTCTTTAATCAGCCATTCGGCTTTTTTCCGGGTAATTTTATCTTGAGAGCTTAAATCTTCAGTTCTACTTTCTCTCCAAAAAGATTCCGGACGGAAATTTGCTTTGGGGTTTACAGTGATTTCTGCGGAAGAATTAAAGTTTTTCCCGGCATTTAAGTCAATGTCAAAATTGGTACTGGTAGTTGTAAGATATAAATTGGGGTCAGACTTTCCCGGAGTCAGGATATTATTAATGATAGATTGCTTTTTTTGTACAGTCCCCGAAGAAATCATCCCTCCAAAAACAGAAATAGATTTTCCACCATTTCCCGGTCTTATGGTGGTTTTTTGTGTTTTTGGAAACCATAAATTCTCATTAGGGAAATATTGGTATTCCTGATCTATTTCGAGTTTTACGGCGCCCAAAAGTTGTGCTTTTGTTTTTTGAATAGCAAGACTTTGTTTGTCTAAATAAAGTACGCCTTCCAAACCGGCAACGCTATGCTGTCTTTTTGGTTTAAAATAGATTACATAAGCAGGTCTGGCGGTAGCTGTAGTGTCAAGAATTTTAAATTCATAATTTTTAAAAGCCGATTTCTGTAACGGCCCGGCGTAATCGGTTTCAAAAATGCGAACATCTTTATGGTAAAAAGAAAACGGATTTACAGATAGCAAAAGAATCTCATAAATAGGCTTTTTAAAGCCGGCGTTTCTTAAGCCCAGCACCTCTTCTTTTAATCCTTGTTTTTTTGAAAAATAGAATTGTGATACTTTTTCTGAAAAATAACTGGCCTCAGAGTTTATAACAGTGCTTAATTCAAAATTGGTACTGTCACTTTGTAGTTCTAGCCCATTGTTTTCATTATCTATTAAAAACTTGTTGTAATTCTTAAAATGATAACTTATTAGACGCTCTTGAGGGGCATTTTGAGTTTTACGAGCAATGGCTTTTTTAATAATACCATTTGCTTTATTGGTTTCAGAAATAATGGTAACCGGTGTAAGCCATTGTGGCTTAGGGGTTAGCTTTACCCTAATATATTCAACGGCTTGTGAAACTGTAAAGTTTTGAGGTTCAAAACCTACATAAGAAAATTTAAGTTCTGTTTGGTCTTTGGTAAGGCTAAGGCTAAAGCTGCCGTCTATTTTGCTAAGGATTTCGCGGCCCTGATATTGTATTTTTGCATAGGCTAACGGCTTACCGGTTTGTTTATCTAATACTCTGCCTTTAAGCTCTTGCTGGGCAAAGCAAATACCTGTAAAAAGCAGAAAAATAAGCAATAACAAATGGCGCATAGTGTTTTCTGAATTTTAAATAATTTTGCTGAAGCCCTAAAATAGAAGAAGCTGTGTGAAAAATTTATTTCGTTAAGCTGCCCAATTTATTGGGGTAATTTAGCTTCTAATATGCTTTAATTTTCAACATCTTAGACCCTGAAACTTGTTCAGGACGAATTATAATTCTTCAAACAGCCTCTAAATTAGTATAAGAAACCGACTTTTTATTATATAGTCATAATTTCTTTTTCCTTGTTTTCAAGAATTGAGTCAATACGGCTAATGTAGGTATTGGTTAATTCCTGAACTTCATTTTCGGCATCTCTTTGTGCATCTTCAGAAATATCTAATTTCTTTAATTCGTTATTAGCAGACTTTCTATCGTTTCTTACGCCAATTTTAGCATCCTCTGCTTCTGCTTTCGCCTGTTTGGTGAGTTGTTTACGACGCTCTTCGGTAAGTGGTGGGACGTTTATAATAACATTTTCACCGTTATTCATTGGGTTAAACCCAAGGTTAGCCTGCATAATTCCTTTTTCAATTTCAGGAATTAGTTTTTTCTCAAAGGGCTGTACAGAAATGGTTCGGGCATCTGGTGTATTTACGTTAGCTACCTGTTGTAAAGGAGTTAAAGCTCCATAGTACTCTACCTTTACACTGCCAAGCATTGCAGGGTTTGCTTTCCCCGCACGTATATTTTGCAATTGCTTTTTTAGGTGTTCAATTGCGTTTTCCATGCCTTCTTTGGCAGAGTCTATAATAAATTCAATATCATCTTCCATTTTTAAAATATTTATTGCGCGTAAATTTTTATAAATTAACTTTAGTGCCTATTCTTTCACCTGTAACCACTTTTAATAGATTTCCCGGGGTATTCATATCAAAAACAATAATAGGAAGTTCGTTTTCCTGGCTTAAAGTAAAGGCAGTGGTATCCATTACTTTTAAACCTTTTCTAATCACATCATCAAAAGAAATAAAATCGAACTTTGTCGCTTCTTTGTCTTTTTCAGGATCGGCATTGTAAATTCCATCAACACGGGTTCCTTTTAAAATTACATCGGCCTGAATTTCTATGGCTCTTAATACTGCGGCAGAATCTGTTGTAAAATAGGGGTTTCCGGTACCACCTCCAAAAATTACCACCCGGCCTTTTTCTAAGTGTCGTATAGCCTTTCTTCTAATAAAAGGCTCAGCAACTTCATTTATTTTTACAGCCGATTGCAACCTGGTTTCTACTTCGGCATCTTCCAGGGCACTTTGTAAGGCCAGTCCATTAATTACGGTAGCCAACATGCCCATATGGTCGCCTTGCACACGGTCCATACCTTTGCTGGCTCCGGCAACACCTCTAAATATATTTCCGCCACCAATAACTATGGCTACTTCTATTCCTTTGTCGGTTACTTGTTTAATTTCTGCGGCGTATTCTGCCAACCGATCGGGGTCTATGCCATATTGGCGCTCTCCCATTAATGCCTCTCCCGATAGTTTTAAAAGTATTCTTTTATACTGCATAGTTTTTTTGTAGTGATTGATGCAAATATAGGTAATATCTTAAATTGAGAAATAACATATTCACAATCAATCTTCCGCTAATTACTAATTTTTTTGTGGAAGCCGAAGCTTGAATTCAGTTAAAATTATTCCAATTTAATTTATCGTGACATACATACTTAAGATTTTAAATGGCGAGGTTTTTGCTATCTTTGAAACACTAAAAATTAATAAAACTATGTTAGGATATTATATAATTGCCGGGCTTATTTTTATAGTGAGCATGTATGTGAGTAACAGGCTGAAAAGCAAATTTAAAAAATACTCAAAGGTTCATTTGCAGAATGGCATGAGCGGAAAGGAGCTGGCCGAAAAGATGTTGCGTGATAATAATATTCACGATGTAAAAGTTATTTCTACGCCGGGAATGTTAACCGATCATTACAATCCGCAAAAAAAGACCATCAACCTTTCTGAAGGGGTCTATAGCCAGCGAAACGCTGCTGCAGCGGCAGTAGCCACTCACGAAACCGGTCACGCTATACAGCATGCAAATGCCTACAGCTGGTTAACCATGAGAAGCCAGTTGGTGCCGGTGGTAAGTGTAGCCTCAAGATTTTCGCAATGGGTTATTTTTGGAGGTTTAATCCTAATGGCAACAACGGCTATTGGAAGTACTGTTTTGCTTTTAGGAATTATAATGTTTGGAATGGGAACCTTGTTTAGCTTTATTACCCTTCCGGTAGAATATGATGCGAGTAAACGTGCCCTGGCCTGGTTAGAAACCGAGAATATGGTTTCGGGCGAAGAGCATAAGGCAGCCGAAGATTCTTTAAAATGGGCAGCCAGAACCTATGTGGTTGCTGCAGTTGGTTCTTTAGCTACCTTACTTTATTTCCTTAGCATTTATATGGGAAGAGACTAATATTGAAATTATTTCTTCGGAAAAATAATAAAAGAAAACCCGCTTCAGTTGAAGCGGGTTTATTTATTTAGTATAATTAGAAAGCCTTTATTCATCAAGCTGAACTAGTTTTAGCTTCTAAAAAGTTTTGATACTGAGAAATCTTAGATTCTGAAATAAATTCAGAATAAGGATGTAAAAGGAAGCTAAATTTCAAAATAAATACTTTAACTCTAAAGCCTATTCAGGGCGTTTTTCTCTAATTTGTGGAATGCGTTCATCCAGTAATTTAAGCCCCAGACCATCGGTTCCCATAAGATCAAATAACTCTAGTGCACGGCGCATGGTTTGTTCTTCCTCCATTTGCTCCTGGATAAACCATTGTAGAAAATGCTCTGTCGTATAATCGTTTAGTTTTCGGCATTTTCCCACCAGGTTGTGAATAGATTTGGTAATAGAAATCTCCTGGTCTAAAGCCGTTTCAAAAATTTCTTCCAAAGATTTAAAATCGTGATTTATATTGTTCACTTCCGGAGAAAATGCAGTGCCGCCATTATCATTAATGTACCTAAAGATTTTCATCATATGTTCCCTTTCTTCCAGAGACTGTTCATAAAAGAAATCGGCACTATAGCTTAGAGCATTATGGTCGCACCAGGAGGCCATTGCTAAATAAGCCGAAGAGGAATGTGCCTCTTTTTCAATTTGTTTGTTTAAAAGGTCCATGATGTCTACATGGATGCTTAATTTTTGTCTTACTAAATCTTTCATGGTTCATTTTTTATAAAATTAGCCAAACAGAAACTAAGAACCTAATTGTAAATTGAATTTAGAAATAGTCTAAAGTGCAGCTTTTAAGCTGATGTGGTTAAAAGGGAGTTGAGTTCCAGCATAGCAAAAGTGCCGGTAATAAATTCTTTAAGGTCTATGCTTTCTAAAGTATTAAATATAAAGAAATGCTGACGGTTACAAAGCATTAACATTTCCATTCCGTGATGATTTTCTCCGTTAAAATGTGTTTCCAAATCAATTTTATTTACCTGCTGCCTAAATGCCAACAACTGGCAAAAACCAAGCTGAATTGTTTTATGGGGAAACGCTATAAAAAAGCATCGTTTCTTATCGCATTGATAAGAAGTAAAGAATTGCGACTGGTGTAATACTTTCATACTGACGCCAAAATTAATTCTTATTTAGAATAAATCCAAAGAATTAAATTTTGATTTGCCTTTTTATTTGCTGATTTAAAGAAATAAAGGTTTCTGTGCGTGATATACCTTCAATAGCTTGAATGTTTTTATTCAATACTTGCATTAAATGCTCGTTATCTTTACATAGAATTTTTATGAAAATAGACCAGTTACCGGTTGTATAGTGGCATTCTATTACTTCAGGGATTTCGCTAAGCTGCTTTACAGCTTGCGGATTACTAACAGCTTTGTCTAAATATACCCCCACAAAAGCCAGGGTTTTATAACCAAGTAAGCGAGGGTTTATCATGAGTTTCGAGCCTTCAATTAAACCGGCTTTCTCCAATTTTCGCAAACGTTGATGTACAGCTGCACCTGTAATTCCAATAATCCTTGCAATTTCAAGAATAGGTTTCTTGGCATCTTCCATTAGGAAATTTAAAATGGTTTTATCTATACCATCTATAACAACATTTTCGTTTACTACTTTCATTGGTGGGGTTTGTTGGGTTAAAAAGCTAAAGTAGGAAATTGAATTCAAAAATTTAATTTCCTACTTCACCAAAAGGGTTATATCCCAAATATTCGGTTTCTTTTTCTTTAAAAACAATATGGTGCTTTTCCAATTCTTGCAATATAGGTTCGTAAACTTCCTTTTTTATGGGAAGTTGAACCCCCGGGCTGGTTATCTCTCCCTTTAAAATTTTTAAAGTAGCTATTGCTACTGGAAGGCCTACCGTTTTAGCCATTGCAGTTTCTGCCTGGTCTTTTCCAATATGTACCATAGTGGCGTCTATCTGTTTTTTCTTTCCATTGAGTTCGTAGCCAAATTTATGATACATCACAATCATATCTTTATCATCTGGGGCAAGGCTCCATTTATCCATTAAAATTTTTTGAAGAGCCTGGGCGGGAGTAGCTTCTTTAATACCTATTTTTTTATCTCTATTGAAGATGTCTAATTCTAACAGCTTTTCCCACATAAGGTCGTCCTGGTCTATTTTAAGGTTGTGTCTAAGTTTAAGCTCTACAGAATCTGTAGGGGAATAGGGGAGAAAGGAATTCACAAAATCACGATAGCTCATATTTTCTGAATCTTTTATGCTAAAGCTATCATCTGTCATTCCCAGCTGTACAAACATATTCCAGGCGCGGCTAAAACCAACCCTTCTAATGGTGCCCCTGTAAAGTGTTAGTACATCATCAAGGCCGTAAATACTCATATAATCCAGAGAGTTTCTATTAGCATAGCCTTCAAATTTCCCATAATTTTCTATTTCTAAAAGTTCAGTTCTTCTAAACAAACGGTGATATGGGATATATTTATACTTTCCTTCCTGTATAAATTTTGCAACGCCTCCTTGTCCGGCAACTACCACGTTTCTTGGGTTCCAGGTGAATTTGTAATTCCAAAGATTGGTGTCGCTTTCTGGGGCAACAAGCCCTCCGGTAAAGGATTCAAATAGGAGGATTTTCCCGCCTTTTGCCCTAATTCGGTCTATTACCTGCATAGCACTCATATGATCTATGCCGGGATCTACCCCAATTTCATTCATAAATATGAGTCCGTTTTTCTTTACATCAGCATCTAAAGCTTTCATTTCTTTGCTGATATAGGAAGCGGTCACCATGTTTTTTTTGAACTTTACACAAGCTTTGGCAACTTCAATATGAAATCTTGCCGGAAGCATAGAAATCACGATATCGGCATTTTTCACAGCATTTTCCCTGGCTTCCGCATTAAAAACATCTAAATGAAATGCCTTGCAATGATTTTTGTCTTTGCAGGCTTTTTTAGCATTTTCAAGGTCGATGTCTCCAATTTTTAAAAATAAATCTTCGATCTCGGTTTTAGACAAAAGATGTTCAATTAAGACAGAAGTAGATTTTCCCGCCCCTATTATTAAGATCTCTTTCATAAAATAAACTAATTTTGTGTGGTGGTTACGAATGTATTAAATATTTAATTGATAAAAAATCACCTAAATGGATAGAAGATTTTTAATAACAGGAGCTTTTTTTGGGCTTTTATCGGTAATAATTGGGGCTTTTGCTGCACATGGATTAAAACCTTTACTAAGCGAAGCGGCTATTAATTCATTTGAAACTGGAGTAAAATACCAAATGTACCATGCTTTGCTATTTCTTTTATTGGGAAGTGTGAACCGCAAGCAATTCAACTTTCGAAAACAGGTTTTTTTCTTGCTTTTATTTGGTGTGATTTGCTTTTCAGGATCAATTTATTTGCTTGCAACCAATAATTTAACACCTATAGATTTCACTGGTATTGCATTAGTTACCCCGCTTGGTGGCACGTTATTAATAGGGGGCTGGGTATTTTTATTGATTGAATTTATTAAAATAAAGCGCAAATAATTTTAAGAAAGTTTAGCAGTTTATCTCTATAAGATTTATAATTTTGTATCCATAAACAAACCACACATTTTTATTTATGGATGTACATACCCAAACTACGAAAACGATTTCGTTAGAGAAATATGGAATTAAAACCAATAGGGTACATTACCAATTATCTCCTGAAGAACTTCATTATGATACCATTGAACATGACCTTGGAACAGAAACAAATTCTGGTGCTTTAGCAATTAATACCGGTAAATTTACAGGAAGATCTCCAAAAGACCGATTTATTGTAAGAGATGAAGTGACTCGTGATAAAGTTTGGTGGGGAGACATCAATATCCCTTTTGATGCAGATAAGTTTGATAAGCTTTACGCTAAAGTGGCTTCGTATCTTTCTGATAAAGAAATTTATACACGTGATGCTTATGCGTGTGCAGAAGATGAGTATCGCTTAAATATTAGGCTTATTAACGAATATCCCTGGTCTAATATGTTTGCTTATAATATGTTTTTACGCCCAGAGGAAAGTGAACTGAACAACTTTAAAGAAGATTGGTTGGTTTTAAACGCTCCCGGCTTTAAAGCAAACCCTGAGGTAGATGGGACAAGGCAGGAGAATTTTGCGATTCTTAACTTTAGTGAGAAAATTGCTTTAATTGGAGGAACCGGTTATACCGGGGAGATAAAAAAAGGTATTTTTTCAGCTTTAAATTTTATTCTGCCGGTTTATAAAGATACACTTCCAATGCACTGCTCGGCCAATGTAGGAGAGGATGGAGATACCGCTATATTTTTTGGACTTTCAGGAACCGGAAAAACCACTCTTTCTGCAGACCCGAACCGCCGACTTATTGGTGATGACGAGCACGGTTGGACTAAAGAAAATAAGATATTTAATTTTGAAGGTGGGTGTTATGCTAAAGTGATTAATCTTACTGAAGAAAATGAACCGGAGATATACCGGGCTATAAAACCGGGCGCCATTTTAGAGAATGTTATACTAAATGATGAAGGCAATGTAGATTTTACTGATACAAGCATTACTCAAAATACAAGGGTAAGTTACCCTATTCATCATATAGATAACATTCAGGTGCCTTCGGTAGGCGATAACCCCAGAAATATTTTTTTCCTGGCGGCAGATGCCTTTGGAGTGTTACCTCCTATAAGTAAACTTACCCCCGGGCAGGCTGCTTATCATTTTATAAGCGGTTACACTGCTAAAGTTGCAGGTACAGAAGCCGGTATTGAAGAGCCTTTGCCAAGCTTTTCGGCTTGTTTTGGTGCGCCTTTTATGCCATTACATCCCACTAAATATGCCGAGATGCTAAGCGCTAAAATGAAGGAGGCAGGTGTGAATGTATGGTTAATTAATACCGGTTGGACAGGTGGATCTTATGGAACCGGTAACCGAATGAAACTTAAATATACCCGTGCCATGATTAGTGCTGCACTTAAAGGGGAGTTAGCGGATGTAGACTTTACTGCTCACCAGGTTTTTGGTTTGCAAATGCCTGTACACTGCCCTAATGTTCCAGATGAGGTTCTAAACCCGAAAGCTACCTGGGAAGATAAAACTGCTTACGATAAAAAAGCCTTTGAACTGGCAAATTCCTTTAAAACAAACTTTAAAAAATTTGAAGAATATGCTAATGATGAAATTATGGCCGGCGGGCCAACTTCCTCTTAGCATTGTTTTTAATTAGTTAATTGAATTCAAAAAAAAATCCGGTGCAAATTGTACCGGATTTTTTATTAAAAAAATATATAAATGGAAGGTAATCTTAACTCAATAATTGAGGTTTAAAATTCTTCTATAGGTTTATTTCTTGTTGGTTTCTGCAATATATTTTTGCAGCGCCATAGTCATAGAGGGGGTATCTGGTGTTGGAGCTTTTATGTTTACGGTTAGCCCGTGCTCCTTGGCCGCTTTGATAGTGGTGTTGCCAAATACTGCTATTTTAGTTTGATTTTGTTTAAAATCGGGAAAATTTTCGAATAATGATTTTATACCGCTTGGGCTAAAGAAAACCAAAATATCATAAGTTACGTCCCGCAGGTCAGATAGATCGCTTACCACTGTTTTGTAAAAGGTTGCCTGTTTCCACTCCACACCTAGTTTGTTTAAGGTTTTAGGAACATCTGGCTTAAGCATATCTGAAGAGGGTAATAAGAATTTCTCGTTCTTATATTTCTTTATAAGCGGAGAAAGGTCGGCAAAGGTTCTTTTTCCTACATAAATTTTTCGTTTTCTATACACCACATATTTTTGTAGATAATAGGCTACGGCTTCACTCAAACAAAAGTATTTAAGACTATCTGGCACTTTGTAACGTAAATCCTCGGCGATCCTAAAGAAGTGATCTACAGCGTTACGGCTAGTAAGAATAATAGCTGAATAGCGGCTAAGATCTACTTTCTGCTGGCGAACCTCTTTAGAAGAAACGCCTTCTACATGGATAAAAGGGATGAAATCAATTTTTACTTTTTGTTTTTCCTCAAGCTCAAAATAAGGAGAGTTTTCTACTTTAGGCTCGGGTTGGGAAACTAAAATTGTTTTCACTTTCATATGTCAATACTTTTATTTTATCCCTTTTTTAAATTGTAATTAGCTTGTACAAAATAATATAAGGGGAAATTTCGAGAGCGCAAAGGTACAAAATAAAATAAAACCAATTAGCTGTAATAAGACTTTGATTTTTTCTGTAAATCAATAACAGGCTAAATATATTGGATAGGACTAAAATACCTAACAAGCTATATAAGCTCAAGGCAGTAGGAGTAAAGGTGTAAATAAATATTGAACCCGGAATTAATAATACAAGTCCTATAAAATTTCGATAGCTTATTTTTTGATAGAGGTAGGCGTCTATCTGGGCGTCTAAATAAAAAACGTTTCCAATAATTTTCTCCAGCCCAAACTTTAACAATACAAAACTAGCATAAGCGGTGGCAATTCTAATGAATAAAAAAAGCGGCTCTAAAGACGATTCTGTCCAGAAGAAATTAAAAAACAAGAAAAAAATAAGCGAGAAAGAGATAAGGTGAACAAAGAAAAGCAATATGTTAAAAGGATGAAAAGCCTTGTTCTTTTTTCCTCTAAACACCATAAATTTGTTAGAGGCAAGTAGGGACATAAAATCGTCGAACCGCTGCGGATATGCGGTTCTCACGATGGCTAATATTAGGAATGCCCCCATTAAGGTTAGGGTAATCCAATCTATAGAGCTTATATGTCTTTCTACAGCTTCCAGTATTAAAATTTTTATGCAAATGTATAATTATTTTGAGGTTAAAACTTGAAGATTAAGAAGGGAAACGAAGATTTAAAATGCCTACATTTGTGCAAAAACTGGTAAGATGGTAAAGGGGATAGTTATTATACCCACCTATAATGAGATTGAAAACATTGAGCGTCTGGTTAGAAATGTGTTTTCGCAGCAGAAAGAATTTCATATTTTGGTGGTAGACGATAACTCTCCAGATGGCACCGCAACCAGGGTTAGAACATTGCAAGCCGAGTTTCACGATAGTCTTTTTCTTGAAGAGAGAGTAGGGAAACTTGGTTTGGGAACTGCTTACATTCACGGTTTTAAATGGGCCTTACAACGGGATTATGAATATGTTTTTGAGATGGATGCCGATTTTTCCCATAACCCAAACGACCTGGTAAGATTGTTTAATACCTGTAAAAGAAATGATGCCGATGTGGCTATAGGTTCCCGCTATGTTACCGGTGTAAACGTAATTAACTGGCCCATGAGCAGGGTTTTATTATCCTGGTTGGCGTCTAAATATGTAAGATTTATTACCGGTATGGATATTCATGATACCACGGCCGGTTTTATTTGTTATAAACGGAAAGTGCTCGAAACTATAGACCTGGATAGTATTCAGTTTGTGGGCTATGCGTTTCAGATAGAAATGAAGTTTAAAGCATATTTGTTAAAATATAAATTAGAGGAAGTTCCTGTGATATTTACCGATAGAACACAGGGAACTTCGAAAATGAGTGGCTCTATAATTTCCGAAGCTATTTTTGGTGTAATAATAATGAAGATAAAAAGTCTTTTTAAGCAGATTAAATTGAAATGAAGAAGGTCTTAATAAAAAATGCGAAGATTGTAAATGAGGGTAAAATAATTGAAGCCGATGTTTTTATTGAAGGCGGAATTATTGTAGAAATTTCAGAAAGTATTAGTGCTAAATCCCCCGATGTACAAATCTTTGATGCCGAAGGTACGCATTTACTACCCGGAGTAATAGACGATCAGGTGCATTTTAGAGAACCGGGACTTACCCATAAAGAAAACATAGAAATGGGTTCGAAGGCAGCAGTGGCCGGGGGAATTACCTCTTTTATAGAAATGCCCAATACGCTTCCACAAACAACTACCATCGAAAAACTTGAAGAAAAGTTTAAACTGGCTGAAGCTAAATCTTATGCTAACTATTCTTTTATGTTTGGTGGAACCAACGATAACCTGGAAGAGATTCTAAAGGTAGATCCCAAAACTACAGCGGCTCTAAAATTGTTTTTAGGTTCTTCTACAGGTAATATGTTGGTAGATAATGAAAAAGTCTTGGAGCAAATTTTTTCAAAATCCCCTTTACTTATCGCTGTTCATTGCGAAGATGAAGAAACCATACAAAATAACCTTCAGGAATATATAGAACGTTATGGAGATGATATTCCAATTGAAGAACATCCTAATATTAGAAGTGCCGAGGCGTGTTATAAATCTTCTTCCCGAGCTGTGGCGCTTGCCAAGAAAACAGGAGCCAGATTACACGTGTTTCATGTTTCTACAGAAAAAGAATTAAGTTTATTTAGCAATAAACAAAAGCTAAAAGACAAGAAAATAACTGCAGAGGTTTGTATTCATCATCTTTGGTTTAATGATTCAGATTATAAGAAAAAAGGAACCTTAATAAAATGGAATCCTGCTGTAAAGACTAAACAAGATCAGGAAGCTTTGATGAAAGCTTTAAATAACGATTTGTTGGATGTGGTGGCTACAGATCATGCACCACATACCAAAGAAGAAAAGAAAAATGTATATACCAAAGCCCCAAGCGGTGGCCCATTAGTGCAGCACTCACTTGCAGCAATGTTACAATTCTATCACCAGGAAAAAATTTCTTTAGAGAAAATTGTTGAAAAAATGTGCCATAATCCGGCAATCTTGTTTCAAATAAAAGATCGCGGATTTATTAGGGAAGGTTATAAAGCCGATTTAGTCCTGGTAGATCTTAATGCACCCTGGTCGGTTCAGGCAGATAATATTCAGTATAAGTGTGGCTGGTCTCCTTTTGAGGGCGTGACTTTTAAATCTAGGGTAACTCATACCTTTGTAAATGGAAATTTAGTATATAGAAATTTCAAGCATCAGGCTTTTGCTCCGGTAGCAGAGCGTTTGCAGTTTGATAGATAATATGTTGAAGAAAATTATTTTATTGCTTTGTGTTGTTGCGACATTTATCGCCTGCCAGAATATTGAAAAATCTGAAAAACCGGAAAACCTTATCCCTGAAGATAAAATGGTAGATATTATTACAGAAATTTCCCTGTTGCAATCTGCCAGGAACTTTAGTAAACGTATTTTTGAAAGTACCGGGATTCAAGGGCAGGAATACGTATTTGAGAAGTATAAAATAGATAGTATCCAATTTAAACGCAGCAACGATTATTACGCTGATAATTATGAAATTTATCAGCGTATTTATGATAGTGTAAAGCAGGGTTTTGAAAGGCTGAAAGTGAAATTAGATACTCTGCAGCTACAGGAAAAGAGGATTAAAGACTCTATTGCTACCGCGAGAAAAGATTCTTTAAAGAAAGCGGGAGATACTATAGAGCCAGATTTTGAGGAGTTGTCAGATACAATTACAAAAGAAAAAGACAGCCTTATTGAAACTAAACCGGTTGTTGATAGTCTTACTACGCCGGTGTCTAGAAATTAGGTGTTGTCTTTTTTATAAAACTTAGCTGTTTCAATAATTACTTCTTTTACTGGGGTAAATTTAAAATCAATATGTTGCCTAATCTTTTGGTTGGTATAAAAACTATCCTGAAATAAAGTCTTCACCGTATTTTTTGTAATGCTTTTTTTTGCACCAAAAAAGCCGCCAATTTTCTGGAAAAACCATCCCATCCATAGCATCCATTTTTTGAGTTCTTTTTTAGGCGTAGGCTTGTTTAATGCAGTGGCGGTTAGGTCAAAAACCGTTTTAAAGCTAAGATTTTCTGAGACCAATATGTAATCTTCGGTTTTAATCTCGCTCTCCATTAGTTGTTGCATTGCACAAACTACATCCTTTACGCCAACGAAACCAGCTGTTTTGGGGAAGTGATATTTCATTCCCTTATTAATTTTTGAGAAAATTTGGCCGGTACCTTCTCTCCAAAACCCCGGTCCAATAATAATCCCGGGCTTTACAATTACGGTAGGAACACCTTCCTGGGTGCCTCGCCAAATCTCAATTTCGGCACCATACTTAGATATGGCGTAGTCGCTGTGGTCTTCTTCGGGGTTCCAAATACTTCCTTCGTTAATTTCCTTGTTTTTTAAACTTTTTCCAAGGGCAGCCACACTACTTACGTAACACAACTTCTTAATATTAAATGCGATGCAAAGATTAACTATGTTAGCAGTACCTTCAATATTAATTTTTCTAAGCTCTTTGTCATCTGTAGGATTAAAAGAAACCAGTGCTGCACAATGATAAACATAGGCTACATTCTCGAAAGCTTTATTGAGTTGAGGTATATTTGTGATATCGGCTTCAAACCATTCAATCTTTTTGAATAGGCTTGTTGCTTCTTCTATAGAAGTATAATATTTAAAAACACGCTCAACTGCTTTTAGATCGCTATTTTTTCTGTGAAGAGCCCTAATTTTTTTACCGGCTTTTAATAAATTCAACAATAAATGTGAACCTACAAGTCCGGTGCCGCCTGTAACTAAAATCATGTGGTAAATATACCAAAACCACTTAGGAAAAATAAGAGTTTATATTATCTTTACTTTTTAATCCTATTTTATTTCTCCCGGCTTTTTACTGAAGTTTAAAATTTTCGTTAATAGTGCTTTTGTGGTGCTGGCTTTAAGGGAGATACTATTATTTTTGTGCAAAATTATTAGAATTATGAATAAGAACTTTGTAGAAGAGCTTACCTGGAGAGGTATGTTGCATGATGTAATGCCTGGTACCGAAGAGCATTTAAAAGAAGCAATGCGATCTGCCTATGTTGGAATAGATCCCACTGCAGATTCTCTTCATATAGGCCATTTAGTGAGTGTTATGATGCTTAAGCATTTTCAGTTGTGTGGGCATAAACCTTATGCTTTAATTGGTGGTGCTACAGGAATGATTGGCGATCCATCTGGAAAATCTGCAGAACGAAATCTACTTGATGAAAAGACTTTGCAGCATAATCAACAGGCAATAAAAAACCAGCTTTCTAAATTTTTGGAGTTTGGAAAGGATGAAGAAAATGCCGCGGTAATGGTGAATAACTACGACTGGATGAAAAACTTTAGTTTTCTTGAGTTTATTCGTGATGTAGGCAAGCATATTACTGTAAATTATATGATGGCCAAAGATTCGGTTAAGAAACGATTAACTTCTGACGCTGCCGAAGGAATGTCTTTTACCGAATTTACGTATCAAATGGTGCAGGGCTATGATTTTCTGCATTTATTCAAAGAAAAGGATTGCACGCTGCAAATGGGTGGTAGCGACCAATGGGGTAACATTACCACCGGTACAGAGATGATTAGGCGTATAGGTAATGGGAAAGGTTATGCTTTAACCTGCCCGCTGATAACCAAAGCCGATGGGACTAAATTTGGGAAAACTGAAGGTGGGAATGTTTGGCTTGATCCCAAGCGTACTTCTCCCTATAAATTCTACCAATACTGGCTAAATACCAGTGATGTTGATGCCGAAAAGTATATTAAAATATTTACTCTTTTAAATAAGGAAGAGGTTGAAAAAATTGTAAAGGAGCATAAAGAAGCCCCTCATATGCGTTTGCTGCAAAAAACTTTAGCAGAAGAAGTGACTGTTATGGTACATTCTAGAGAAGATTATGAGAATGCTTTAAAAGCTTCTGAAGTGCTCTTTGGAAAAAGTACCGCTACCGATTTAAAATCTTTAGATGAAGCTACTTTTTTAGATGTTTTTGAAGGGGTTCCCCAGGCCGAAATTACTAAAACCGAAATAGAAGCCGGTTTGGATATGATTGGAGCTCTAGCTGCTAAAACCAATTTTTTACAGTCTAATGGTGAAGCCAGAAGAGCCCTTAAAGAAAATTCTGTTTCTGTAAATAAAGAAAAGGTAAAAGAGGATTACACCATTACCACAAATGATCTTATTAATAATAAATATGTAATTCTTAATAAAGGAAAGAAAAATACCTATATAATTAGAGTGGTGTAGATAAATACAAAACCCCGTAAACAGGATGTTTGCGGGGCTTGCAACTAACTAACCAATCTAATATGAAAAAATTTCACTTAGTTGTAAGAATCAACGCAGTTTATTGAATTGTCATCTTACATATAGTAAGTCGATAAAACCCCTGAAAATTTACAGAGTTTAATATTTTTTAACTATAACTGATTGATTTTTAAGTTTTTATTAGCTAATGTTTTTCTTGATTATTTTATAGGACTAAGAGGTTGCACCCTCTAATATCGCTATTATCAAACCTTCCAAGAATCTCTGTGAGGTTTTTATCTTTTTTTCTCCCTAAATCTTGTGTGGCTATAAATGAACAAGAGTTAAAATTTGCCAGATCTATTACGTTTATGCCGCCGGTTTTGTTATGTGGGAGGTAATTTAGGGCATCTTCGGGATCCCGTATAAGAAGTTTCATCCAGGCAGGAGTCTCAAAAATACCATCGCCAGTAGAGTAGGCTTGCGAAAGTAATTCTGTCATTCCATATTCACTATGAATTTTGCCTACTCCAAATCCGTTGGCAAGAACCTTGTGCAATTCTTCGCGAATCATTTCTTTACGTCTTCCCTTCATTCCACCGGTTTCCATGATTATGGTATTTTTTAGCTGAAAATCGTAGGTTTCTATCAAATCCAGCAATGCAAACGAAACTCCTAACAACAAGATTTTTTTGCCGTTCTTATCTAAGACTTTAAGTTGTTCTTGTAGAGCTTTAAGATTGTCAAGATAGAAGCCGCTTTCGGGGTGCTTACTGCATTTTATTAAGCTATCGGCCATATAGATTAATGACGAACCCTGGCGTTCTAAATAAGAGGGTAGAAGTGCTAAAATTACCATTTCTTCGGGATTTCCATAAAATTCTTTAAAAGCTTTAAAAAAGCTTTCTTCGTAAACCCTTAAATCGGTAACGTAATGCTTGCTGGTAGTGTTGCCGGTAGTTCCGCTACTGGTAAAAGTAATTTCAGTTTTGGCTCGCGAAGAAACAATTTTCTTTTTTTTAAAAAATTCTATGGGTAAAAATGGAATATCTTCTACCAGAAAAACGTTTTGAGGAGTACGTTGTAGTAATAAACAAAACTCTTTATAAACAGGATTATGTTGAAACTGATAAGAAAAAACTTCAAGGCTAATCTCGTCAAAATCTTGTTGGCTAGAAATATTAAAAATTCTTTCAGCTAGCATTCTTATAGGAATTTAGAAAAGCGAAGGTAAGAAATATTGGGTAGCAGTTTGCCGTAAATAACTTTACTTGATAATCGCGGTTTATCACGGTAGTTATTGTGACTTTAAAGCTTGCTTTGAAATTAAAAGTTTATTTCCAACTAATGCCTCGTGGGCTTGGCTTTAGGTAGTTTGCTGGCAGATTTTTTAGGAACCTATTGCAAAGCGAATTACCGCACCACTAATTTTCTGGTTGCCGTAGCTTTTTCTTCCTTAATTTTTAGAATATAGATCCCTGCGCTAAGATCGGACACATCAAGCTCTCTTCCTCTTAATTTTGTACGTTGTACAGGCTTCCCTAAAACATTATAAATCTCAATATCCTTGTACTTGTTTTGTGAAGTGCTAATGTAGACTTTTCCGTTGGTAACCGGATTAGGATAAATAGATAGGCCTTCTATAGGAATTTCAGTTTTATTCCCCAGGCTGGTAGTATCCTGAGCATAAACTGCATTTGGAGCAGCAAACGTTAGGAAAACAGCTATTATGAAAGTATAGAAGTAGTATTGCTTCATTCTTTGTGCTAGGGGTTTGTACAAACTTACAATAAAATTTTCAAAAATCCTGCCAAGTTTATTGCTCTTTGAGTATTAATTTTTTATTAAAAAAATGGGCTGTCTGAAAATCTTTTCAAACAGCCCATTTAAGCTAAGTTATTCTTACTAAACCTGTTTTATATTATTTTACCCAGTTAAATAAGGCAATATCTACTGTAGCATCTATTTCATATGTTGCTTCCAGGCTTGCAGTTTCTCCTTCAATTTGAATTGCAGAAAGATCGGTTCTTTCCTCTTCTGTAATATCAATAGCGGTGTCGTATCCAGAAAGTGAAAGTCCATTTATTGTGGCTCCAGACTGTGCCTTAAACTGTAATGCTACACCTCCGGTTGAAGAAACAGCAGTAAAGTTTTCTATAGTTGGATTTCCGTTTACTCCATCTGCTTCAATGGCAGTAGAGAAATTTTCTATATCATGATAAACATAGGTGTTTGTAACAGTACCGTTCCAGCCTTCTGTCCAGTCTACTGCATCATCTTCGTTGTTTTCTAAATATAGATTGGTAGCTGAAACCGAACCACCAAAGAATTCAACTCCATCATCAGAACCGTTTAAGATGGCGATGTTTTCAACAGTTGTTTCAGACCCAACTCCATAAAGAGAAAGTCCGTTGTACTGGGAATCTAAGCTAATTTGAGCTCCGGCATCGGCAAGTATAAGGTACTCTATAGAACCAGAGTTGTCTTCAGGATTACTCCCGCCATAGATAATTCCACCAACTTCGGCAGTGGCATTTACACCAGCGGTAGTTTCAGCATCACCGGCAATAATGAGTCCGCCCCAGCTTCCTCTTTCGGCACTGGATGATCTCATAACTACCGGTGCCGTAGCAGTACCCTGAATATCTATCATAGCTCCTTTTTGTACTACAATATAAACACCTGTTGCATCTTCATCAGAATCTGCAATAATTTCAGTACCGGCCGGGATGGTTAAGGTTACTCCTGCTTCTACAGAAAATATGCCGGTAAGATTATAAGTTTCACTCGCATCTAAGGTGCGATCTTCTTCCAGGCTACCTTTAAGTTCGGTTCCTTCTGGTGTTGTTGATGGATCGTCGTCATCCAGTCTTTCAAATGAATCATCAGAGCTACAGCTTGTGATGCTAAGCCCAAGTGTAAGGGCTAGTGTTGGTAAAAATCTGTTTTTAAAAATCTTCATAATTTAGGTTTTAATAAAATTGAATGGTTAAAATTTATAATTGAATGCTTATTAATTATTAAAATGAATAGTTTACTCCAAGACTTAAAATAGCGCCTCTGGTATAAGACCTTACAGTTTGTGTGGCTTCTATACCCGTTGAGCTAGGTCTAATATCCTGTACTCTTTCTATTTCAGGATTTAAAAGATTTTGCCCGCGGAATTGAAATCCCCAATGCTCGCCAAAGCTTTTGCTTACCACAAGATCCAGAGTTACAAAACCTTTTTCAATAATTTCGTCGTTATAGAATATATCGCCATCATTCTGAGCTTCAGGAGCACCAAGTGCATATATTTTATCTGAAGCGTAATTACCAACTAACGAGGCACTAAAAGGGTTCTCTGATTCGGTGGAGAAATTTAAAGAACCATTGAAAATCCAATCTGAGGCTCCCTGAAGGCCAATTTCACTTTTGTTATTGTATTTAAAAGTTCTAATAAAGGTTTCTCCGTCAAATACATCTTTAAGATCTTGCTTGTGCCACATTCTTGAAGCGTTAAAAGCAATATCAAGGTCGAGTCCTTCCGGGGTTTCATTATCAATTACCTCTAGTCTTGTCTCTAGTTCCAGCCCGTAAATATTAGCTTCCTCTCCTGCGTTGAAGTAAGAGAATATACCTGCAGCTCCTCTATCCTGAACTTTATTAATAGGGTTAGCGATGTTTTTATAGAATCCGGTTAAGGAGATTAACTGTCCTGAAGACGGAAATAGTTCGTATTTTAAATCGAAATTTAAATTGTTGGAAGCATCAAGATTTGGATTTCCCCTTGTTACCTGCCCTGTTTGAGAAACATACTCAAAAGGGGCAATTTCTTTAAATTCAGGTAGTGTAATTGTTTTGCTTGCCGAGAACCTGATATTTGAATTCTCGGTTGGGGATAACTTGAAATTTAAACTCGGATAAATGTTATTATATGACTGATTGGAAAACTCCGGGAGGTTTGTAGGATAGTTGTTAACATCAAAGTCTACATTAAGTTTGTCCTCCTGAAAACGAGCTCCTAAGTTTACATTCCAATTGTCTTTTCCATAGTTGAAATTTACAAAGCCACCATAAGATTGTAATTCGGCATTATAAAAATCGGGGGTTAGCTTTTTAATTTTTAGGTCTCCACTTCTAAAGTTATCTATAACAAAAATGCTTGATAAATTATCTAAAGAAGTAGGGTTAAAGGTGTTTGTTTTTCCTTCAATAACGCCGAAAAAACGGGAAACAAAATCTCTTTGTTTGTTTCTGTAGCTTCCGCCAAAGTCAACAAAGATATTTTTGGTAATTTCTTCATTTTCTTGCGGGTTTACAAAGGTGATTCTATCCTCGACATATGCATTTATCTCGTTGTCTTTAATTTTTTGCGAAGATTTTCTTTGTTGGTAACCGCCCGTTCTTCCCAATTGAATAAAATCTTCGCCATCGTAATTCACTTCATTTCTTATTCGGTTTGGCTCATCGGCATTAACAAGGTTATAACCTAGCCCCCAATTTAATTGGTTGTTGTCTGCTAGTTTGTGTGTACCGTGCAACTGATTAATCCATAAGCGAGTTTGCTTTATATTTTGGTCGCGTACAAACTGGTTAAGGCCTTCGCCGGGATTGGTTTCTTCAAAAACAACGCCTTCGCCATTTCTACCACTTTCGTAAACTTCATCGGTAAGTTTGTTTATAAAAAGGCTTGTCGCTTTAATCTCGTTATTCTCGTTAATTTCGTAAAGCACATCAAGCATTCCGGTGGTATTGTCGGTTTGAGTGAAGTTCTCTACATCGGTAAAATAATCGTAGCGGTTATTGTTTCGGTATTCGGTAAATTCACCTTCACGATATTCAAATTTGCGCGACTGTGAAGCCGTTAAGAGTACTTTTAGTTTTTCGCCAAATTTCTTTCCGGCTGTTAAAGCATATCTGCGGTTAATAGGTGCATCTGCGGTTTGCGGGTTCCAGGTTTGATTGTAAAGGCTATATTCAACAGGGATATTTTGTGTATGAAAACCAAAATAAGCGTTGTCTTGGTTTGGACTTACCTTAAAATCGCCAAACTGGCCTATCGCATTGGTGTTAACGCCTGCTCTAATTCCCAGGTCAAACTCTTCGCTTCCTACTAATTCACGGGATTCAATATCTATATTTCCCGAAGCCTGATCTGCAGAGTAAGAGGGAGAATAAGTTTTGCTTATTCCTACACTTTTAATAACTCGTGTTGGAAAAAGGCCTAAGTCTATATTTTTACGTTCCACATCGTCTGATGGGATTGGTAATCCGTTTAAAGTAGTATAAAGGTAGCGGTCACCTAAACCTCTAACAAAGATATCCCCGGAAGCCTCACTACTGGTTACCCCTGAGATTTTAGTGGTAGCAGTACCGGCATCAGAGACCCCTATTTTGGCCAATTCCTGGGCGCCAATACTCTCCTTTATTTGTATGGCACTTTTTTGTTCTAAAAGTAATGCTACTTCAGAATCCTGTCTTGAAACCGTAGAAATAACAACTTCATCTAATGATGCTGCACTGGCTCCAAGTCCTGTGTTAACTTCGGTAACTTTTCCGGCAACAACTTCTACATTTGGAATTTCCAGTGTTTCGTAACCTATAAAGCTAAATTCTACGCTATAAGTTCCGGGTTCAATATTTTTTAAAGCATATAAACCGTCAAAATCTGAAGTAGTTCCTTTGTTTATGTCTTTAATAATTACATTGGCAAAAGGCAAAGGTTGGTTCTCTGTCTCATTGTCAGATAATCTTCCGGCAATTGTACCGGTAGTTTCGTTTTGCGCTAGCATTGTTGTACTTAACAAAAGCAAGCTAAAAATAGATAGATAATTCTTCATCACTGTGTTTCATTCTGTGCTGCAAATTAAAGGGTGTAGTGTAAAGCCTTTGTTAAGTTGAAATTATGCGTTTGTGATTATTATGTTAGGTTAAGGTTACCAAGTGGGGTGGGCTTACAAAAGTTCAAATTTATGGTTACTTTTACCTCATATTTACCAATTCAATAAGACCGAAATGAAAAAAAAAGACATCAAAATTTTACTGGTAGACGATGAGCCGGATATTCTGGAAATTGTTGCTTACAATCTTTCTTCGGAAGGTTACCAGGTAATAACAGCAGATAATGGTGCCGATGGGGTAAAGCTTGCAAAAAAGAAAAAACCACAGCTTATTATCCTTGATGTGATGATGCCCGAAATGGATGGTATTGAAGCCTGCTCCCAGATTAGAAAATTGCCGGAGCTGGAAGATACAATTATCACCTTTCTTACCGCAAGGGGAGAGGATTATTCTCAAATGGCCGGTTTTGATGCCGGAGCAGACGATTATATAACCAAGCCTATTAAGCCAAAAGTTTTAGTGAGCAAGGTAAAAGCTTTGCTTAGACGCTTTAAAGATGATACGACCACTTCTAATGTTGTAAAAATTAAAGACCTTATTATTAACCGAGACGAGTATAAAGTAATTAAGAGTGGTGAAGAGATAATTTTACCAAGAAAAGAGTTTGAATTACTCTCATTGCTGGCCTCAAAACCGGGAAAAGTCTTTAAACGAGAAGATATCCTTGATAATGTATGGGGTGCGGAAGTTGTAGTTGGCGGACGTACAATAGACGTACACATTAGAAAGTTGAGGGAAAAAATTGGCGACGAATGTTTTAAAACTGTAAAAGGTGTGGGCTATAAGTTTGTTGTTTAATGGCAAAAAAGTTTAAACGTTCATATAAGTTTGCGATAAAGACTTCACTCTATATTACCGTATTTTTGAGTGTGGTGTTGGCAGGCTTTGCACATTTTACCAGTGGCCTTTTACTTGGCCCTTTTTTTACTTTTATACTTATTACCTATTTTGTTTCTTTTTTTATTATCCAATATAGGGTAGAACATTTTATTTATAAGCGAATAAAAAAGATATACGATAATGTTTCACTTCTGGAATCTACTAGCCTAAGTCCTAACCGGGTTACTACCGATATGGCTACACTTACCCGCGAAGTTGAAAAATTTACCAAAGACAAGAAGCTGGAGATAGATAGCCTTAAGGTTCGCGAAACCTATAGAAAAGAATTTATGGGTAATGTCTCCCACGAACTTAAAACTCCTTTATTTACAGTTCAGGGGTACATACTTACCTTGCTTGATGGTGCCATGAAAGATAAAACGATACGTAAAAAATATTTGCAGCGTGCAAGTAAAGGTGTAGAACGTCTTATTTATATAGTTCGGGATTTAGATATGATTACCAAACTGGAGACAGGAGACCTCCATTTAGAAAAAGAAGATTTTAATATTGTAGAAATAATTCAGGGCTCATTTGACCTTCTGGAAATGAAGGCTGCAAAAAAGAATATCACGCTTACTTTTGATATTGATTACGATAAACCTATTTGGGTTTATGGCGACAGGGATCGAATTCAGCAGATTTTAACGAATCTAATTGTAAACTCTATCAAATATGGAAAGGAGGACGGGACTACCGAAATTAGTATAGAAAACCTTATAAAAAATAAGGTGATAGTTCGGGTAACCGATAATGGTGAAGGAATTGAAGAAGAAAACCTCCCTCGTGTTTTTGAAAGGTTTTACCGTGTAGATAAAAGTGGCTCCAGAAAGGAAGGCGGTTCGGGTTTAGGGCTCTCTATAGTGAAGCATATTATTGAAGCCCACGATGAAAAAATATATGTAGAAAGTGTTTTTGGTGTGGGTAGTGAATTTTCATTTACGCTCGAAAAAAGTAAAGATATCCCCGAAATCGACACTGAAATTGCAACCCCCGAAGCCTGAAAAATATTTTGAATCCTCAAGTTTTGAAATTGTAAAATTTTCCTGTTGACAATAAGCTGCAACACCTTGTTTCATAAATTTTTTGGCTAAATACTGTTGTTCGTATTGTCCCGGGGTAGGGATAAAAAATGCTTTTTTTTCTAGTTTGGCCAAATCCATTATACTGGAGTATCCAGAACGGCAAATAATTAAATCGCTTTCCAGAATCACTTTTTGCAGGGCTTCTGAAGTTAAGTAATTTTTGATGTAGATATTCTTATTACTAGATAACATCTCCTTTTCGTTTATCACTCCTCTTACCAGGATAATTTTTTTGTCAGATGCTTTAAACGAGTAAAGTAACTTTTTTTCAAGCATTGTTCTTTGGGGTTCTGGCCCCGATAAGATTACTGCATAATTATATTTTTTTGGTAGAGGCGTATTCTTAAATCGGCTAAGCGGCCCAATATACTTCACATTTGCAGGTGTTTTTTTTAAATGTCCCATCATACCGCTTAAATTGTTGCTTCCAGGTAGATCGGGAACCCAACATTCATTAAACTTTGAAATATATTTTTGGTGCATATTACTGCTTAAATAGGTGGTGCTGCCACTTAGAACATTTAGCTGATGGGTAATAAAAACAGAGTTAATTTTACTATGTCTGCAGCCAAATCGGTTGTCTGAAATTATTCCGGAAAATTTATAAGCTTCAACAAGCCTTTTAACCTCCTTTTTTTCCCTATTTATTGCTTTTAGAATTCCTGGAGTTTCCCTAAGTAATTTCCATTTAAAAGTGTGGGCAGATTTGCTATAGGAAATATTATAGGAAGGTAGTTCGAAAGCTCTAATATTGGGGAATTCTTTTTTTAGTAATTCCAGCGCAGCCCCGTCTGAAGCGATAAAAACCTTGAAATCGTGCTCTTGCAAGGCTTTAATAATTGGGGTACATCGTGTAGCATGGCCAAGTCCCCAATTTAAAACCGCTACTAAAATTCGTTTCTTAGGCATATATCAAATATATTATTAATGGCCTGTGCGCTATTTTCTTTAGTTTTACCAAAATATTAAATTAAGGCGTGGGAAGTAAAAATAAACTAAGACGATTTAGGGAGAACGAAACATTTGAAAATGTAATACAGCCCTCCCGGGAAGAATTGGAGAAGGACCAGTTTAAATTAAAAGGAAATTGGAAAAAAGATTTCTTTAAAAACAATAATCCTATAGTGTTGGAATTGGGTTGTGGGAAAGGAGAATATACCATAGGTCTTTCTAAACAGGATTCGGGAAAGAATTTTATAGGAATAGACATTAAAGGTGCCCGTTTTTGGAGAGGAGCAAAAACTGCCCTGGAAGAAGACCTGGCAAACGTTGCTTTTCTAAGAACTCAAATAGAATTAATAGATCGGGTTTTTGCAGAAGACGAGGTAGATGAAATTTGGATCACTTTTCCCGATCCGCAAATTAAATATAAGCGTACCAAACACCGCTTAACAAACAGCGAGTTTCTTCAAAAATATAAACATATTTTAAAAGCCGAAGGACTGGTGAACCTTAAAACCGATAGTGAATTTATGCATGGCTACACGCTTGGCTTGCTTCATGGCGAAGGTCATGAAGTTCTTTATGCGCATCACGATATCTATAAAAATGAATATTCTCCAAAAGAAGTAAGGGAGATTCAAACTTTCTACGAAAAACAGTATCTTGAGCGGGGAAAACCAATAACCTATATTCAATTTAGAATAAAATAAGTCCCTTTTGGAAGAAACAAAGCTTTTTCTAATTACTTATTTTGCGGCACTACTTGGAGTCGTGCCGCCGGGTTTGGTAAATATGACCGTGGCTAAAACCTGTGTTGAAAAAGGAAAGAAAAATGGGCTTTATGTTGCATTTGGGGCTACTATTGTAGTTATTATTCAAGCTACCGTTGCTGTTTTACTGGCAAAATATATATTTAAAAATGAATTTGTCCAGAATGTTCTACTGCGTACAGGCCTGGTTGTATTTATACTCTTAAGTATTTATTTTTTTATTCAGGCAAAAAAGCGAGGGGGTATTGAACATAAATCAAGCAAGGCAAATTCCAATAGCATCTTTAAGGGAATGCTGGTGGCCGGCCTAAATATTTTTCCGGTTCCTTACTTTGTGGCCATAGCAGGGGCATTAAATATTGGGGTGGGAAGCTCTTACGATTGGTCCCGGATTGTCGCGTTTATTTTGGCCGCTTCCCTGGGCAGTTTTACTACCTTGTATGCTTATGTGCTTTCTTTTGTTAGAATTGAAAAACAGGCAGAAGCTTTTTCAAAATATTCCAATTATTTTATGACCGCACTAATGCTCATCTTAGTTATTGTTACGCTTATAAGAATTTATTACGCCTAGTTTTGGAAGAAAAAAGTTTTTTTGAAAGGGTTTACGATGTGGTGAGACAAATACCAGGCGGAAAAGTTACATCTTATGGTGCGATCGCAAAAAGTATAGGTGCGGCAAAAAGTGCGAGAATGGTGGGCTATGCTATGAATTCGGCAAAAGACCTGGACGATGTGCCTGCACACCGGGTGGTGAATAGAAATGGACTCCTTACCGGTAAAAGTCATTTTGGCGATCATAGTGCAATGCAACAAATGTTAGCTGCCGAAGGTGTTAAAGTGAAGGATAATAAAGTGCAGGATCTTGAAAAATACTTTTGGGATCCCGTGGAAGAAATAAAATAGAAATTTTGCTCATAATAACACTATAGCTTTGCTTTATTCCTGAATAAATCAATTATGGTCAAATACTTCGTTTTCTTAGCTTT
The DNA here is from genome assembly GCF_016236975.1 of Salegentibacter maritimus. Classification (NCBI taxonomy): domain Bacteria; kingdom Pseudomonadati; phylum Bacteroidota; class Flavobacteriia; order Flavobacteriales; family Flavobacteriaceae; genus Salegentibacter; species Salegentibacter maritimus. The sequence goes on along the minus strand of NZ_JAEHNY010000010.1, from coordinate 22,104 downwards.
TACACTTATATTTGCGTTTAGAATGAATCTATATAAGCTGCATGAATTATAGAAAATATTTAACAGGCAGCTAAAAGTATCCTGACTTTTTGGGATAATAAATATTTTTTAAATGAAGTTAGACAGAAAAGAAATATTAAAAGCGCTTGGAACTATCTCTGTGGCCGGAGAAGGTAAAAACATGGTGGAAAGCGGGATTGTTCAAAATGTAATGAGCTTTGGGGACGAGGTAGTGGTAGATTTGGTGATGCAAACTCCTGCTTTACATATTAAAAAACGGGCAGAGGTAGATGTAATGAAGGCTATCCATGAGCATGTAAACCAAAAAGCAAAGGTAAAAGTAAATATAAAAGTAGAAGCTGCCGATAAAAAGCCGGAAATTAAAGGAAAAGCTATTCCCGGAATTTCCAATATTATTGCTGTAGCTTCCGGAAAAGGAGGGGTTGGTAAATCTACGGTAACGGCGAACCTGGCAGTAACTTTGTCTAAAATGGGTTTTAGAGTAGGAATTTTAGATGCCGATATTTATGGACCTTCTATTCCTATGATGTTCGATGTAGAAGCTGAAAGACCTCTTTCGGTAAATGTAGACGGAAAGTCTAAAATGAAGCCTGTAGAAAATTACGGCGTAAAAGTTCTTTCTATCGGTTTTTTTACCAAACCAAATCAGGCAGTAATTTGGCGTGGGCCAATGGCCGCTAAAGCTTTAAATCAAATGATATTTGATGCAGCCTGGGGCGAGCTGGATTTTTTACTGGTAGACCTTCCCCCGGGAACCGGAGATATCCATCTATCAATTATGCAGTCACTTCCAATTACCGGTTCGGTAGTGGTTAGTACCCCTCAAAATGTTGCTTTGGCCGATGCTAAGAAAGGAGTAGCGATGTTCCGCCAGGAAAGCATTAATGTTCCTGTTTTGGGTATCGTAGAGAATATGGCTTATTTTACGCCAGAAGAGTTGCCGGAAAATAAATATTATATCTTCGGAAAAGAAGGTGCTAAAAATCTTTCAAAAGATATTGATGCACCGTTTTTAGGTGAAATTCCACTTGTTCAAAGTTTAAGGGAATCTGGAGATATTGGTCGCCCTGCAGCCTTGCAAGAGTCAACACCCCTGGAAACCGCTTTTCAAAATATTACCCGGGAAATGGTACAGGAAACAGTAAATAGGAACAAAAGTCTACCTCCAACAGAAGCCATTAAGATTACTACAATGGCAGGATGTAGTGCAGTTAAACAAAAATAAATGACGAGCGAAGAAGTAAAAATAAATGTAGAGAAAGCGCTAGACGAGATCCGTCCTTTTTTGGAAAGTGATGGTGGTAATATTTCTTTGATCTCTATCGAGAACGATCGGTTGGTTAAAGTTCGTTTGGAAGGTGCGTGTGTAGACTGTACCGTAAACCAAATGACGCTTAAATCTGGAGTAGAAATGACAATTAAAAAGTATGTACCGCAAATAGAAAGTGTGGTAAATATTCAAAAATAGGTTCTAGCCTGGTACAAATTTGCAGACAACATGATTAAAACCGATATACTTATAATTGGTGCGGGTCCAACGGGCCTTTTTGCGGTTTTTGAAGCCGGATTATTAAAACTAAAATGTCATTTGATAGATGCGCTTCCCCAACCGGGAGGGCAATGTTCAGAGATTTATCCAAAAAAGCCAATCTACGATATTCCGGGATTTCCCGAGGTTTTGGCCGGAGATCTGGTAACGAATTTAATGGAACAAATAAAGCCTTTTGAACCGGGGTTTACGCTTGGGGAACGGGCGCAGACCATAGATAAACAAGAGGACGGTAGTTTTATAGTTACCACTAATAAGGGAACTAAACATCACGCTCCTGTTGTTGTAATAGCGGGTGGTTTGGGAAGTTTTGAGCCAAGAAAACCCCCAATTGCCAATATAGCCAATTTCGAAGACAAAGGGGTAGCTTATATCATTAGGGAGCCTGAGGTTTATCGGGATAAAAAAGTGGTAATTGCCGGTGGTGGCGATTCAGCGTTAGATTGGGCTATTTATTTAGCAGATGTTGCTTCAGAAGTATCGCTGGTACACCGAAGAAACGATTTCCGCGGTGCTTTAGATTCTGTAGAGAAAGTAGAAGAACTTTCAAAAATTGGAAAAATAAACCTTATTACCAATGCTGAGGTAACTGATCTTAAAGGGGAAAATGAGTTGGAAAGTGTAGTGATTACCCATAAGGCTTCAGCTTCCGAAAAAGAAATTAAGGAGACCGATTACTTTATTCCTCTATTTGGTCTTTCCCCAAAATTGGGTCCTATTGCCGACTGGGGATTGGAGATAGAAAAGAATGCGATTAAAGTTGATAATTCTTACGATTACCAAACCAATATCCCCGGGGTTTATGCTATTGGAGATGTGAACACTTATCCCGGAAAACTAAAATTGATTTTATGTGGTTTTCACGAGGCGGCCATTATGTGTCAAAGTGCTTACCAACGTATATTTCCAGATAAAAAGTATGTGATGAAGTATACTACTGTAAGTGGAGTTAATGGTTTTGATGGTAGTAAAAAGGAGGCGAAAAAAGAAGTTGTAAAGAGTATAAATTAAAAGATTAAACCTCATGGGCTTTCAATATCTGTGAGGTCTTACATAAGATTATGTCTGATATAAAAATAACAATAATAGACCGGGAAGGGGAAGCTCATGTGGTAGATGCTCCAACAGATATGAATATGAACCTTATGGAGGTAGTTCGTTCTTATGAACTTGCCCAGGAAGGTACCATTGGAATTTGTGGAGGTATGGCTATGTGTGCCTCGTGCCAGTGCTATATTCTTAATTTAGAACATGTTTTACCCGAGCAAAGTATGGAGGAGGAAGATATGCTAGACCAGGCATTTTTTGTGGAAGATAATAGCCGATTAAGTTGCCAGATTCCTATTACTGAACAATTAGATGGTTTGGAGGTAAAGCTTGCTCCTGAAGCACCTTAAAATTATTTTTAGACGTCACCCTGAACTTGTTTCAGCTTCTAAGATGTTTTGATTATCAATATTTTAGATCCCCGATAAAAAATCGGGGCAGGCTCTGAAATAATCCCGAAAGCTTTTGCAACAGAAGGACGATGGTGTAAGGTTTATTTGTTGTTAAAGGAATCCTTTAAACCGTTTGTAATTTTCTGGAATCTATATTCTCTGAAATTTCCTTTTCAATGCCCTTCCATAGTTCTAAACGGGCATCAAGGGCTTTTTCTGCGGTAAGATAGACTTCTTTCCATTTTTCTTCATCATTGCCACAAAGCTCTTCTATCATTTTAAAAGCCATGGGGCCGTGCTCATCACCATCTAGCTCTATATGCCTGTCAAAATAGTATTTAAAAAGGCTAAGGTCTTCTTTAGGGAAATTCTTTTGTACGTTCTCTATAATAGAGTTAAACATGCTGGGGATTAAGCCTTCGCGGCCAAATGTAAAGGCCGAGGCTATTTTATGGGTTTCTCCTTCATCAATAACTTCAAAAGTGTTTTTCAGAAAGATTTTTATATTATGGGGAAGTTTTGTGGCTGCAATTAGTAGAAAAATATCTGTACCATGGGAAACCTGTAGTAAAAAATCGGTGATTTTTTTTGTGTCAGCACCGCTTTTTTCCATAGCATCCAGGTACATTTCAAAATGGCTTTGACGATCTCCGAAGTAATTAATATCGGTTTCTTCGGCCAGTACAATTTCATTGATTAGATATCTTATCTCCGGATTGCCAACCGGAACCCACGGATTAGTGGTTCTGGTAAATTTTTCCTGTAAAGCAGTAAGCAACGACATAAAATCCCAAACGGCAAAAACGTGATGCTCCATGAATATCCGTAAATGCTCGGGGGTGGTTATTTGTTGATATAAAGAATGATCTAAAAGTTGGTTTACTTTAGGCTGTAGCGCCCTGTTTACCTCGTCTATTTTATTTTTCTTTCCCATGCTGCAAAAGTAAGCTTCTCTTTAGGATTTGTAAAATATAAACATTGATTTAAAATTGAATTAACGCTCAATTTCAGCTTTTTGAAGTATATTAAACCTATGAAATTTCAGGGTTTGCAATTTTATAATGTGATCGTTTTTTATTCAAATAAGTCTAAAGATTATTTGCAATTAGATGGGGTAGTGGCCAAAAAACCAAAACCCCTTAAAAAAGAATGCTGTGAAAAATACAAAAAGGGCAAACGTTGTAAACGCTGCCCTTGCTTTGATTTATTGTAATAATAAGTCAACCTGATTGGTCACTTCGAGCGGAGTTGAGAGGTCAGGATTTAATATATTATGTCTTTTAACAAGCTTAGATGCTGGGCTCGAGATGACGAAATTTAGCATGACGCTTTAATGGGTTTCGTAAAATGTCTAATTATTGAAATGCCGGGATTCCGGTAATATCCATTCCAGTTATTAGTAAATGTATATCGTGAGTACCTTCGTAAGTAATTACACTTTCCAGGTTCATCATATGTCTCATGATGCTGTATTCGCCGGTAATTCCCATTCCACCTAAAACCTGGCGTGCTTCACGGGCAATATTTATAGCCATCTCCACATTATTCCTTTTCGCCATAGAGATTTGAGCTGATGTAGCTTTGTTTTCATTTCGTAACACTCCAAGTCTCCAGGCTATAAGCTGTGCCTTGGTGATTTCAGTAATCATTTCTGCCAATTTTTTCTGCTGAAGTTGTGTGGCGGCAATTGGTTTATCAAACTGTATGCGTTCTTTTGCATAGCGCAAGGCAGTATCATAACAATCCATAGCTGCGCCTATGGCGCCCCAGGCAATACCGTAGCGTGCAGAGTCAAGGCAGCCTAAAGGGGCTCCCAGTCCGCTTTTATTCGGCAATAAATTTTCTTTAGGTACTTTTACGTTATCAAAGATAAGCTCCCCGGTTGCACTGGCACGTAGCGACCATTTATTATGGGTTTCGGGAGTAGAAAAACCTTCCATACCTCTTTCTACTATGAGTCCGTGAATACGGTTGTTTTCGTCTTTGGCCCAAACTATAGCAAGATCGGCAAAAGGAGCGTTAGAGATCCACATTTTAGCTCCATTAAGTAGATAATGATCACCCTTATCTTTAAAATTGGTGGTCATTCCACCGGGATTAGAGCCGTGATCTGGTTCGGTAAGACCAAAACAGCCTATAAATTCTCCTGAAGCTAATTTTGGAAGGTATTTTTTGCGCTGTTCTTCTGTACCATATTTAAAAATTGGATACATTACCAACGAACTTTGAACAGATGCTGTAGAACGTACCCCGCTGTCGCCGCGTTCAATTTCCTGCATGATAAGTCCGTATGAGATTTGATCCAGGCCGGCGCCACCGTATTCCTCTGGAATATATGGGCCAAAAGCTCCAATCTCGGCTAAGCCGCTAATTATAGATTTTGGGAATTCTGCTTTTTGGGCAGCATCTTCTATTATTGGAGACACCTGTCGTTTTACCCATTTTCGGGCGGCATCACGCACTATTTTATGTTCATCTGTAAGTAGCTCGTCAAGATTGTAATAATCAGGAGCCTGGAAGTTATCTGTTCTCATTTGTGTGGTGTTTTACACAAATGTAACCAAGCTTTTTAAAGCAAACAATTTTAAGATTATAATTTAAGATAGAAGTCTTTTACCAGGTTTTTGTAATCATTTGTATAATGATGGCGTGAAATTTCTATAATAAGTTCATCTTTGGTGATTTTGTTTTCTTTAAACCCAAAACTCAGTAAACTTCTTTTAATTGGGGAAGCTTCGTTGCCTTTAACTCTGGTAATTCTCCTGGGAAAAAGACCGAATTCCGCGGCTAGGCCAATAAAATTTGTTTCTTCTTTAAACGGAATAATAGTATTAAATTCCCCTTCTGGATGAAGTAATTTTGAAACACCTTCGGTTAGTTGTGAAAAGGGTAGGGCTTCGGCGAAACGAGCCTTTTTTCTACTTTCGTTTTCAGAAATATAATCTTCAACATAGAAAGGTGGATTGGAGATTATGAGTTCATATTTTTCCTCATCCTGCATTTCCTCTACAAATTCATCAAAGGCGGCATGGTAGCAAAACAGGCGATCTCCCCAGGGGCTGTTTTCAAAATTGTCTACAGCTTGTTCGTAGGCATCTTCATCAATTTCCAGGGCATCTATTAGTGTTGCGTTAGAACGTTGGGCTAACATTAAAGCGATTAGGCCGGTTCCTGTGCCAATATCAAGAATACTTTCGGGTTTCGTGTCTAGTGTTGTCCAGGCGGCTAAGAGAACACCATCGGTGCCAATTTTCATGGCGCAGCGATCTTGTTCTATCTTGAATTCTTTAAATTGAAAAGCTTTTTCTGACATTTTGTGAAATTAAAAAAACCGCTTCAGAATAATGAAGCGGTTTTTGAGTTTATTGAGACTTCCCGTCTTCGCGGAAATGACTTTATTACTCTCCTAAAGCAACTCTTTCAAAACCTACAACAGTAAGATCTGCGTCCAGGGTCTTTACATAACCTGCAACGCTTTGTTTGCTGTCTTTAATAAAAGCCTGGTTAACTAAAGTGTTGTCTTTAAAGTAACGCTGAATTTTTCCTTTTGCTATTTTGTCTAGCATTTCTTCAGGTTTACCTTCCTGACGAAGGGTATCTTTAGCGATTTCTATTTCTTTGTCTATGGTTTCCTGGTCTACACCTTCTTCATTAAGGGCAATAGGATTCATAGCGGCAGCTTGCATAGAAACATTTTTTGCTGCTTCATCGGCACCTTCAACATTTTTAGAAAGACCTGTAACTACAGCAATTTTATTTCCTGCGTGGATGTAAGAACCTACGAAAGGAGCTTCTAAAGATTTAAAAGCACCAATTTCTATTTTCTCACCAATTACTCCTGTTTGCTCAGTTAATTTATCTTCAACTGAAATCCCGTTGTAATCTGCTTTAAGTAACTCTTCTTTAGAAGAAACTGTAAGCGCGATATCGGCAAAATTGTTGGCCATTTTGATGAAATCGTCGTTTTTGGCAACAAAGTCGGTTTCACAGTTAAGAGAAATAATAACACCTTTGGTGTTATCGTCGTTTACTTTAGCGATGGCAGCACCTTCGGCTGAATCTCTATCGGCTCTCTTAGCAGCAACTTTCTGTCCTTTTTTACGAAGAACTTCAATAGCTTTATCAAAATCACCTTCTGCCTCTACAAGTGCCTTTTTGCAATCCATCATTCCGGCACCGGTAGCTTTTCTTAATTTATTTACTTCTGCGGCGGTTATTTTAGCCATAGTATTATTTTTTATTTAAAAAAGTCGTTTAGAGACCAACTGTTAAGAAAGAAACTAAACGACTTTTTGAAGGTTATAAAATGTTGTTTTTATTCTTCTTCGTTAGATGCAGCTTTGTCTAAAGTTTCTTTTTTAGACTCAAGTTTCACATCTTTTTTAGCTTCTTTCATTGCCTTTTTGTCTTCAGCATCTTTAGAAGGAACTTCTCCCTCTGGTTGCTTGGCAGCAGCCTTTGGGGCTTTCTCTTCCTTATCAGCTTTCTCTTTTTTAGACTCTTTTGAAGCTTTTCTTTCAGAAAGGCCGTCTACAATAGCATCAGCTACATAAGAAACTACTTTGTTGATAGACTTTGAAGCATCGTCATTAGATGGGATTACGTACTCAACCTCACGAGGATCTGAGTTTGTATCTACCATTGCGAAAATTGGAATGTTTAATTTTTGAGCTTCTTTAATAGCAATGTGTTCACGAGTAATATCAACAACAAAAAGCGCTCCTGGAAGTCGGCTCATATCAGAAATCGAACCAAGGTTCTTTTCTAATTTAGCTCTTAAACGATCTACCTGAAGGCGTTCTTTTTTAGAAAGTGTATTAAAGGTACCATCTTTTTTCATTCTATCTATAGAGGCCATTTTTTTAACGGCTCTACGAATAGTTACAAAGTTGGTAAGCATACCACCGGGCCAACGCTCGGTAATGTATGGCATATTTGCTTTTTCAGCTTGTTCGGCTACTATTTCTTTAGCTTGTTTTTTGGTAGCTACGAAAAGTATTTTTCTACCGCTGGCTGCAATCTTGGCAAGGGCATCACCTGCCTCCTGCATTTTAGCAGCACTTTTGTATAGGTTGATGATGTGAATCCCATTACGTTCCATATAGATATATGGGGCCATATTTGGATTCCATCTTCTTGTAAGGTGTCCAAAATGTACACCTGCATCAAGTAATTCTTTTACTTCTACTTTATTTGCCATTTTTGTAATAGTTTACGTTCTGTTGAAGATAGCAACACGTAAGTGGCTGTTTTAAAAACACGGCCTTACCTGTTTAGATGCTAAACTAACTCCCAATAGCAACTGGGATAACAACAAAATTCTTTTTAATATTAAATGAACTTTGGAATATGAATTCCAATAAAAATTAACGTTTAGAGAATTGAAATTTCTTACGGGCTTTCTTCTGTCCAAATTTCTTACGCTCTACCATTCTTGGATCCCTGGTCATTAAACCTTCAGGCTTTAATATAGAACGGTTTTCGGCATCTAACTCTACCATTGCTCTGGAAAGGGCAAGACGAATGGCCTCTGCCTGTCCGGTAATACCACCACCGTAAACATTTGCGGTAATATCAAAGTTACCATCGTTTCCGGTAAGGTTAAGGGCCTGATTTACTTTGTAAAGTAAAGGACCTGTGGTAAAGTAGTCTTTAAGGTCTTTTTTGTTCACGCTAAATTTTCCGCTTCCTTCAGAAACATAAACACGCGCAACTGCCGTTTTTCTACGGCCAATTTTGTGAATAACCTCCATTACTTAAGATCGTTTAAGTTAATAGTTTTAGGCTTTTGCGCAGTATGATCATGTTCAGATCCTGCGTAAACCTTTAAATTTCTAAATAGATCTGCTCCAAGTTTGTTCTTTGGTAGCATTCCTTTTACTGATTTTTCGATAATTCGCTCCGGATTCTTTTCGAATAATTCAGCGGCTGTTAGACTTTTTTGTCCACCCGGGTAACCTGTGTGACGAATGTATTCTTTCGAATCCCATTTCTTACCGGTTAAGTTGATCTTCTCTGCGTTGGTAACAATTACGTTATCACCACAATCAACGTGCGGGGTGAAGTTAGGTTTGTGCTTACCTCTTAGTAGCTTGGCTACTACAGAAGATAGGCGGCCCAACGTCTGTCCTTCAGCATCTACGTGTACCCATTCTTTGGTCACGGTAGCCTTGTTGGCTGATACTGTTTTGTAGCTTAATGTGTCCACACTAATTAAATTTACTTGTTATTAAACATTCCATTCCCAATTCCCAACACGAATCATGTCGGGAAATTGGGGTGCAAATGTACAATTATAAATTCATATAGCAAATTGGAAATTAATTAATTTATTTTGAGGGATATAGCTTTAATTTCTATTCTCGGAAATAGAATCACACTATTTGGAATTTACTTTCAAAAGGCAAGTATAGCGTTATTTTGTTCCCTGATCTAGAAGATTTAATATCGATGAAATGCCTGTAAATGTGTTGAGTGGTAAATTTTATGTTAAAAAAGTCATAAAATTGTTTGAATGCTTTGTATTTTTGTAGTCTCAAATTGAATTAGCTATGAAGTACCTACTTAATTTTAAAAATGTTATGGGCATATTTTTAGCAGCACTTGCTTTAGTGTCTTGCGAGCCTAATGAAGATCATTTGAATTCGAACCAATTAAATCCTGCCAATGCTACAGCTACTATTACTCCAGCCGATCTTGAAGGTGAATGGATACTTTCGGCTATGGAAACCGATACTGTAGTAGATCTTAATGATGATGGTGTTTTTAATTCAAACATACTTTTGGAAACAAATTGTTTTCAGGATATGGGGGTTAATTTTTTACAAAATGGCGATATGATAACTACCAACTCAAAGTTAGATTTTAAAGCCGGAAACAATGATGATGAATTCGCATGTCTTTCTGGCCGCACAGATTCGGGAAACTGGGATGTTGAAAATCTTAATAATGAAGAGCGTTTGGTGATTACCATGACCATAGATGGCACCACAAGAACCCATAGCAGGGTTCTGGAAAGAACTGCCAATACTTTCGCTTTTGACATTAGTAAATTTGAATCTGAACAATATTATGGAAATCCGGATGGAACCGATGCCGAAGATGTTAGGGTTTTATCTTTAGAATACACAAGAGTGAATTAAACCAGCCAATATTTTTAGTGTTAGATAGAAAAACCTCACAGTTTAAGCTGTGAGGTTTTTTGCATTAAGATCGTAATTTCTACTGCCAACCGGACCACTGCCCACTGCTTTTTAATGTGCTTCCAGCCAGTTCTCGCCTTCTCCTAATTCTACATCTAAAGGAACATCTAGTTTGTAAGCGTTTTCCATTTCAAACTGGATTATCTTTTTTACTTCTTCAACTTCGTCTTTATGGGCGTCAAAAACCAATTCATCATGGACCTGGAGTAGCATTTTTGTTTTAAACTTCCCTTCATTTAATTTCTTATAAATATTAATCATTGCCAACTTAATAATATCTGCTGCACTACCCTGTATGGGTGCGTTTACAGCATTTCTTTCGGCAGCGCCCCTTACCACGGCATTTTGCGAATTAATATCTTTTAAATAACGTCTTCTGCCTAAAATAGTTTGTACATAGCCATTTTCACGAGCAAAATCTATTTGATCGGCAATATAACCGGTTAGTTTAGGATAGGTTTTATAGTAAGTGTCAATAAGTTCCTTGGCTTCGGCCCGTGATAAATTGGTTTGGTTGCTTAACCCAAAAGCCGAAACACCATAGATTATCCCGAAGTTCACCGTTTTGGCATTACTTCTTTGCTCCCTGCTAACTTCGTCTATGGGTACATTAAATACCTGGGAGGCTGTAGCGGCGTGAATATCTTTCCCCTCCTTAAAGGCTTTTATCATATTATCTTCCTGGCTAAGCGCTGCGATAATTCGTAATTCAATTTGAGAATAATCGGCGGCCAACAGAATATGGTTTTCGTCTCTGGGAACAAAAGCTTTTCTAACCTGGCGCCCACGTTCGGTTCTAATAGGGATATTTTGAAGGTTAGGGTTGTTGGAGCTAAGTCTTCCGGTGGATGCAATAGTTTGAACATAATCGGTATGGATCCTGCCGGTAGCCTTTTGTACTTGATTTGGCAGTGAATCTACATACGTATTCTGTAATTTAACCAAAGCTCTATACATTAACACATCTTCTACGATTTTATGTTCTTTAACCAGATTAGATAGTACATCTTCACTGGTTGAATATTGCCCGGTTTTGGTCTTTTTTGGTTTTTTAACCAATTTCATTTTTTCAAAAAGAACAAGTCCTAATTGTTTTGGGGAGCTTATTTTAAATTCTTCGCCAGCTTCTTCATATATACTTTTCTCCAGGTCTTTAATGTCGTTATCCAAGGCATCAGAAAGTGATTTTAGGAATTTCTCGTCTAATTTTATTCCTTCCAATTCCATAGCGGCCAGTACTCGAACCAATGGGATTTCAATATTATCAAACAGCTTTCGGGTGTTTGCTTCTTTTAATTCCTGTTCAAAGAATTTTTTAAGTTGAAGGGTTACATCGGCATCTTCTACACCATACTCGGTTTGCTGGTCTAAAGGAACTTCCCGCATAGATTTTTGGTTCTTTCCTTTTTTTCCTATTAATTCTGAAATAGGCTGCGGGGTGTAGTTAAGGTAAGTTTCGGCAAGAACATCCATATTATGGCGCATATCCGGATTTATCAGGTAATGCGCTATCATAGTATCAAATAACTTCCCTTTTATTTCAATATTATATTTAGCTAAAACCTTGATGTCATATTTTAAGTTTTGGCCAATTTTTTCAATGTTTTCATCTTCAAAAAACGGTCTTAGCTCCTCAATAAGTTCCTGTGCTTTTTCTTTTTCTTCGGGAAAAGGAAGGTAAAAACCTTTGCCGGTTTCCCATGAAAAAGCAATACCTACCAGTGCTGCTTCCAAAGCATTCAAGCTGGTTGTTTCAGTATCTATACAAACGCTTTTTTGTTTTGCCAAATTTTGAAGGAAGATTTGCCTGGCCATTTTGCTGTTTAGGCTTTGATAGACGTGTGCAGTATCTTTTAAAGATTTTCTTCCGCCCGATGTAGCTTCAATTTTTTCTGAATCATTTCCTGAAAACAATGAAAATTGACCTTCTCCGGCATTTTTTGAAACTTTTTTAGCTGAAGGAGAGTTGCTAACCTGGGTTTGAGGCGCGTCTTCTTCGCCGCTAAATAACTTTATAAATTGATCTTTAAGCCTTCTAAATTCAAGCTCATCAAATATCTCCTGAACTTTTTTGGCGTCAGGTTGGGAAAGCTCATAATCTTCAGCGTGAAACTTTACATCACAATCGGTTAGGATGGCGGCCAGTTGTTTAGAAAGAATACCCTGTTCGGCATGGCTTTCTACCTTTTCTTTCATTTTTCCTTTTAACTGGTCGGTATTGGCCAACAGCTCTTCCATGCTTCCAAATTGCTTCAGGAATTTTTTAGCTGTTTTTTCGCCCACTCCAGGAAGTCCGGGAATATTGTCTACTGCATCTCCCATCATTCCCAGGAAGTCTATCACCTGCTCGGGACGCTCTACTTCAAATTTCTTTTGTACCTCGGGAATTCCCCAAATTTCTATCCCATTTCCCATTCTTGCCGGGCGGTACATAAAAATATTTTCAGATACCAATTGGGCAAAATCCTTATCGGGGGTTACCATAAAAACCTGGTAGTTCTCTTTTTCTGCTTGTTTGGCGAGAGTTCCTATTATATCATCGGCTTCGCAGCCGGCTAATTCTACCACAGGAATATGCATGGCTTTTAAGATATCCTGTATAATAGGAATAGCATCTTTTATAGGTTCTGGCGTTGCATCACGATTGGCTTTATACTCGGCAAACATTTCGGTTCTTACCTGACTGCCTTCTTTATCAAAACAAACGGCCAAATGGTCTGGCTTCTCACGTCTAATAACATCAAAAAGGGAATTCATAAACCCCATGATGGCCGAAGTGTCAAAACCTTTAGAGTTTATCCTTGGGTTTTTAATAAAGGCGTAATAGCCCCTAAAAATTAGGGCATAGGCATCAACAAGAAACAGGCGTTTTTGAGCAGACATATCTTTTGGAATATTATTTTTTCTGAATATCCCAAAACTACAAAGATATTATCATACTGGCTTTAGGCCTTGCTAAAAACTTATAGATTAACACCAGATAAAATTAGGCTACTGCAACTTTTCTTTTCTTATTCCTATAAGCGTAATAAAAAATATAAGCGTAGCAAAGCATTACCAAAATTAGGGCTACATTAAAGTTAAAAGAATCTGTAAGGTAGCCATAGGCAGGAGGGATAATAGCACCTCCCACAATCATGGTGCATAAAATTCCCGAACCCTGGGCTTTATCGTCTCCCAGGCCATCTAGCGCAAGACTAAAAATGGTAGGGAACATTATTGAATTAAATAATCCCACACCTATAATGGTCCACATGGCAGTAAGCCCTACTGTTAGATTAGAGATAAGGATCATTCCAATGGCTCCAATAGCAAAAATGCTTAGAATTTTTGCCGGGTTGAATATAGAGGTAAGATAGGAGCCAATAAATCTACCAATCATAGCTCCTGTCCAGTAAAAAGTAACAAAGACTCCTACTACAGCCATATCGCTAGATGCTGAAACACCGGTGGTTAGGATCCATTCTGCAATGCTGCGCATAAAAGAAGTTTCCCTTACTGTAGTGGCAAGATCAAGGCTTAGAAAATAGTTTACCATATAGCTTCCCAGGGCAACTTCGGCACCTACATAACAGAATAGCCCAATAGCGCCAAGAATAAGATTTTTATTCTTTAGTACTTTTCTGTAATCATTAGACGCCTCTTTATCGCCAACTTTTGGAAGTTTTACAAAAAAGAAAACAAGCGCAATCACTCCTATAAAAGCAGCAATTCCTAAAAATGGGGTTTGTACTGCAGCTGCTTCAGCGGCTAAATAGGTTTTTTGGGCAGTAACATCTAGAGCTTCAATTTCAGCACTTGTTTTTACTTTGTCCTGAAGAATAAAAAGAGCTCCCAATGCCGGTGCAATTGCTGTTCCCAGTGAATTAAATGCCTGTGAAAGGTTAAGCCTACTGGAAGCCGTTTTTTCTGGTCCAAGAATAGTTACATAGGGGTTTGCGGCGACTTGAAGTATGGTGATACCAGCTGCAAGTGTAAAATATCCCAGCATAAAAATTCCGAAGACACGATAGGAGGCCGCCGGATAAAATAATAAGCAGCCCATCGCCATAGTTGCAAGCCCTAGAATAATTCCTCTTTTATATCCAATTTTAGATAAAATATAACCTGCTGGGATAGATAGTAAAAAATAAGCCCCAAAAAAGGCGAATTGTACCATTCCGGCCTGAAAATAGGAGAGGGTAAATACTTCCCGAAGTCTTGGTATAAGAGAATCTACGAGAACAGTTATAAACCCCCAAAGGAAAAAAAGTATAGTTACAAATATAAATGCAGTACGGTAAGATCTTTTTTGTTCCATTTAGAGATAAGATTGGCTGGGTGTATTGGTGTTTTTGTTGTCTTGATATTTTACAAAGGTAAAGCCTTTATGGAGGCAATAAGAACCTACTTCCCCATTTTTTCCCAAAGCTAATAAAGCTACCTGAAAATCTTTGTAATTGCTGTTCTGTTTAACAATTCGCTGTATGGCAATTTCACAAGCTTCTTGTGGGCTTTTGCCCTGGCGCATTAACTCTACAATAAGAAAACTGCTTACACTTTTCATAATGGCTTCGCCCATTCCCGTGGCTACTGCACCGCCAATTTCATTATCAATATAAAGTCCTGAGCCTATAATAGGAGAATCTCCAACCCGTCCATTCATTTTGTAGGCCAGTCCAGAAGTGGTACAAGCCCCGGCAATATCGCCTTTTTCATCAAGGCAAAGCATTCCAATGGTATCGTGGTTTTCTATATTAATTATTGGTTTGTATTCTTTCTTTTCTAACCATTTTTTCCATTTTTCTTCCGACTCTTTCGTCAGTAAATTTTTTGGTTTAAACCCTTGTTGAATGGCAAATTGGAAAGCTCCCTCCCCGGCAAGCATTACATGGGGTGTTTCTTCCATGACTTTTCTGGCTACAGAAACGGGGTGTTCAATTTCTTTTAAATAAACCACGCTGCCACATTCTCCTTCCGGAGACATTATACAGGCATCCAGGGTAACATTTCCATCTCTATCGGGCGCGCCGCCGTTTCCAACCGTTGTGTTGTTAAGATTTGCTTCTTCAACCCTTACGCCCTGTTCTGCGGCATCCAGGGCCGAGGCTCCTTTGTAAAGTAACTCGCCGGCAGTTTTACTGGCTTCGTGAAAATTCCAGGTGGCTATACAGATAGGGGAAGGTTTGTCCTGTTTTTTAAAAGTGGAGGCGTGTAAATTATAGGTGCCCGGTAAAAGGGTGACACCAGCACCGGATATACCGGCTGCTTTTATAAAATTTCTTCGTTTCATCGCTTGTTTTATTATAATTAAAAAGCCTTGAAAAATACTTCTTATTGCTGGTATAGTCAAATTTTATAGCTAAACAACATTTCTGGCACTATTTAAGTGCTTGTGTAAATATGGTTTAAGGCTTGTAACAGGCGTTAAATTAAAGCTAAACCAAATTTTAAAAATGATGATTAAAAGTATATTCGCAAAAAAATGGGATTGCTGATGCGTTGGATATTATTTATAATTTTCGTCTTATTTATTGAGATTTACGCCTACCAGGCATTAAAAACCATAACCCGAAATTACTGGGCGGTGTTGCTTTATTTTGTGGTGACACTTGCTGTATTTGCTAATTTTCTTTACCAATGGTTAACACCGGTAGAAGGGAGTGTGCTTACCGGTGCCAGGGGATATGCTTTTGGTTTTTTGCTTTCGGTGCTCCTATTTAAGCTTATTTTAACCTTAATAATGTTTGGGGAAGATATCTATAGATTGGGTGTTGGGACTTTTGAGAAGTTCTTTTCCTCTAAAGAAGATTTTTCCCTTCCGTCCAGAAGAAAATTTTTAAGTCAGTTGGCCCTGGGAATAGCGGCCATTCCATTTGCTTCGGTTTTATATGGTATGTATAAAGGAAAGTATAATTTTAGGGTGCTTAATTATACGTTATATTTTGAAGATCTTCCCGAGGCTTTTGATGGATATAGACTTGCACAAATTAGCGATGTTCATAGTGGCAGTTTTGATAATGAAAAAAAGATTAAATACGGGATAGACCTTTTAAACGAACAAGGTGCAGATATCGCTGTCTTTACCGGGGATTTAGTGAATAATGAAGCTTCAGAAATGGAGCCCTGGAAAGACTTATTTGGTCAAATAAAAGCTAAGGACGGAGTTTTCTCTGTCTTGGGAAATCACGATTACGGCGATTATAAGCAATGGAATTCGGCCCGGGAGAAAAAGGAAAATTTAGATACTTTAAAAGAAACCCACGCCAATATGGGTTGGAAACTTTTGCTAAACGAGCATAAGTTTATTGAAAAAAATGGAGAAAAAATTGCCCTGGTTGGTGTGGAAAACTGGGGTGCCGGCGGATTTAAAAAAGTTGGCGATTTAGATAAAGCAGGAGCGGGACTAAGCGAGAAAGATTTTAAAATTTTATTGAGTCACGATCCTTCTTATTGGCAGGAAAAAATAAAAAACGACAAAAAGAATTACCACTTAACACTTAGCGGCCATACTCACGGAATGCAGTTTGGAATTGAAATTCCCGGTTGGTTTAGATGGAGTCCTGTGCAGTATAGATATCAAAATTGGGCAGGAATATATGAGGAATTTGGACGTTATATTAATGTAAATCGCGGATTTGGCTATTTGGCATTTCCGGGGAGAGTGGGAATTTGGCCTGAAATTAGTGTAATTGAACTCAAAAAAGGTTCAAAACCCGCATAATTTATAGAATTTACTATATTTGAATTAGTGTTTTCTCCAAAGAATTATCATTTTAACCATTGTATTACCAGTCTTATTTTTAAAGTTGAAAAGGGGACTGAGAATTTAATTAAAACAAAAGCTGCATGTCAAAATTTGGTGAATTAATAGACCTCAATATTCCGGTGTTGCTGGATTTCTATACCGAATGGAACGAGGATTCTAAACTTATGAACCCGGTCTTGCGAGAAGTTGCCGCCACTATGGGCAATAAGGTAAAAGTGATAAAAATAGATGTAGATAAAAATGTACAGCTTGCCGAAGCGCTTCGGGTTAAAGTATTGCCAACACTTATAATTTATAAGTCTGGCGAGATGAAATGGCGCCAAAGCGGCGAACAGGATGCAGTAACCCTCGTAGGAATTCTAAAGGAATATCTTTAGAGCGATTTAAAGGCAAAGCCTTTTTCGGTATAATGTTTTAGTACTTTTGGTAGTACATACTTAAGGTGTTCTGAAGCCTTGATACTGTCGTGAAAAACAATAATACTTCCTTCCGAAGTATTTTTAAGAACATTGCTTAAGCATTTTTCTTTAGAGATTCTGTGATCAAAATCACCGCTTAACACATCCCACATAACGATCTTATAATGCTGTTTTACAAGTTCTGCAGCTTGTGAATTTTTAATCTTTCCGTAAGGTGGGCGCAATAGTTTTAGGTTTAAGCTTTGGGATTGAAAGTTCTGGGTTGCGAGTTGCGGGTTTTGTTCCCCGGTTTCGTGGTTTCTGGTTTTTCCTTTTTTGTTCTTGCTTTCTGTTCCCTTTCTCTTTTCTCTATTGTCTCTTTTCTCGCCTCTATTTTCAAGAAGGCTTTCTTCAGCTTTCAATACGTTGTTAACATAGGCATCGGTTTTCGTTTTCCATCCGTTTAGATGGTTAAAAGTGTGATTTCCCACACGATGTCCTCCTTTTAATATCTGCTGAAATATTTTCGGGTTTTTTCTAATGTTATCACCTATGCAAAAGAAAGTGGCTTTTGCATGATATTGTTCTAAAGTGTGCAAAACCCAGGGAGTGATTTCGGGGATTGGTCCATCATCAAAGCTTAGGAAAATGGTCTTTTCTGCTTCAAGTCTTGTAAGCCTATTGGGATAAAGCTTTCTTAAAAGGAAAGGATATTTTACTAAAAACGAGCTCATATCGGCTGTCGAAATAAATTTTAAAATTCTCATTGTGTCCCGGAAGCTTTTCGGGATTATTTCAGGACTTTAGATATTGATAATCAAAAAGCCTATTAGAAGCTGAAACGAGTTCAGCTTGACGAAAATAGGCTTTTTGGATATTCCATTTCTTCTATTCCGATGAATCTATCCTAAGAGAATTGCCTGTATTTAATTCAGAATTTATTCCTTCTTCGCGTAATACCTCTTCAGGAGCCTCAGGAGTTATTTCTTCTTCTTCACCGTAAAAATGCCTAAACATTTCCAGATGTTTGTTAAACTCATCGGCTTTTTCTTCAATAATCTCTTCATCCTGATGCATTACAAGTATATCTATAAGGGCTCTATAGCGTTCAATATTAGAGATAATTTCATTAAAACTACGGTATTGCCTATCTATATCCCAACTGCCGTAATAGTTTAAGTTCTCTTTATAATGTGTGGCGATTTTGTTCCAAATTTCCCGGGCTTTTTCAGGTTGCCCCACTTCATAATAACCGGTTACGTAAGGCTCAAGTAGTGCATAATAATTGTAATGTTCTACAGGCATATTTTCCATAGCAAGATCAAGTACTTTTTTGGCTCTTGTGGTATCTTGCTCATTTAGTAGATTTTCTACCAGCCTGGCCAGGTTGCTTCTGTAGGTAATAGAGTTTCTACGTGTTTCCGGATCGTGATAAATATCGTCTGATCCCATATTACCCCAATCCCAGTTTGTTACTATATCGTACATTTTATCTGTATTGATACGTCCCATATCATAAGGGTTTCTTGGGTCTACCGGGGTTTTTATAGGCACTAATTTATAAGCAACCCCTTCTAGTTGAAGATATTCTTTCATCCACAGATAATCTTCGTCATTAAAGCTTCCCCCGGAGAAATAAATAGGTCTTTCCCAGTTATTATTTCCAAGAATATCCAGCATCAACAATGTATTCTTATAAATAACATCTGAATCGATATTGATCACAATTTCATCTACAATCTCGTCAGCAAATCGCTTGTCTACGATGCCATTTTTTAACACAGTTTCTTTATCTACCGGAATACGAATATTTTTAGTAGGGAAAGTATTGATCATTTGTCCGCTTTGCAATTCGGCTTGCGTTCTTGGGTCGTCATTTTGAATATAATTCAGCCAGGTTTTAATGGGAATAGTATCGTTTGTAACCTCTTTGGCAAAAACGGCGTCATTAACCCCATTGTAATCTTTATTTTCAAATTGCGAAGGTATTGGGTCGCTGTCAAAAGCCTTTTGCTTCATTTGATCTATATACCAATCGGTAGCAAACAGGCTGGTATTTACAACTCTTACATCTGTACGGTAACGTTCAATTTGCTGTACATACCAAAGCGCAAAAGTATCGTTATCTCCAATGGTGAAAATAATTCCATTTTCATCTACTGAATCCAGGTACATTTTTGCCATAGTAAGGGTAGTGTCCCTACCGCTACGATCGTGGTCGTCCCAGTTTTCTGAAGCTAAAAGTACCGGTACTGCCAGTAAAGATGCAGCAATTACAATAGGTGCTGCCAGTTTTGGTTTTAGGAATTTTTTGGCCCAATCAAATAGTGCATATGCGCCAAAACCTATCCAGATAGCAAATACATAAAAAGAGCCTACTAAGGCATAATCACGCTCACGTGGCTCAAAAGGCCTTTCGTTAAGGTATATTTTTAAAGCTATTCCTGTAAAGAGGAAAAACACCAGTAATACCCAAAAATTATTTTTATCACGTTTAAATTGAAAAACAAGTCCTATTAATCCCAAAATTAAAGGAAGGAAATAGTAGGTGTTTCTTGCTTTATTGTTTTTAACATCGCTGGGAAGGTTATCCTGAGGCCCTATGTGCATCTCGTCTATAAAATCTATACCGCTAAGCCAGTTTCCATGCAAATCGGTATATTTTCCCTGGTTATCGTCCTGGCGCCCAACAAAATTCCACATAAAATAACGCCAGTACATATAGCCAATTTGATATTCTAATAAATACCCAATATTAGAGGCGAAAGATGGTTTTTCTATGTTGAGGTAATCCCCAAACTGGCGAAGGAAATTATGATAATCGTTATTATCTAACTCACCCTGTGCATACCTGTTTTGAAATTCGTTTACCGCGCTCACCAGTCTCTCTTCGCCCTGGTATTCGGGTTTTATAGTGAATTCCAACGGGCCGGTAAAATCCATATAATTGGCAGCGTGTTGTGAACTCCACATTCTCGGCAAAATGGCCTTATGGGAATCGTCCAGGTTTTGTCTTGCGTTTTTATAATCGTTAACAATTATATATTTTCCGGCTTCTTCGTCTTTCTCGTATTTAGGTTTTGCATCGGCATACGGATTGTTTGCATCCAGGCCAGCATACATTTCAGAAAATTGCGGACCATAAAACAAATGAGTTTCCCCGTATTGTTCCCTGTTATAATACGCCAATAGTTCACGGGCGTTATCGGGGCTGTTTTCATTAATAACCGTAGGGGCATTAGACCTTATAGGAAGCATCACCCAACTAGAAAACCCGATAAGGATAAAAAGAATGCACAGAAATAGGGTGTTTAATTGAAAATAATTTTTCTTCCGGGTATAATTAATTCCGAAGTAAAAGAGGGCTACAATGGCTAAAAGCGCTATGATGGTACCTGTGTTAAAGGGAAGTCCCAGGGAGTTGGTAAAGAACAATTCTGAAGCAGCAAAGAATGTAAGGGTGTAGGGTAGGAGTAGTTTAAAGATAAACATCAAAACAGCTACCACTACAATATTTGCAATGATAAAGTTCTTTACAGTAACTTTTTTGTAGTTTTTAAAGAAGTATAAGAAGCCAATTGCAGGAATGGTAAGTAGGCCCATAAAGTGAACTCCAAAAGATAAACCTACTACCAGTGAAATTAAAATAAGCCATTTATTTCCTCTTGGTTTAAACATATCCCTTTCCCAAAGTAGGCCTAAATAGAAAAGCAGCGCCATAATACAGGCGGCCATAGCATACACTTCGGCTTCTACGGCACTAAACCAAAAGCTATCTGTAAAAGTGAAGGCTAAAGATCCAACAAGGGCACTTCCTAAAACCGCCACTTTATTGGCGGGCTTAAGCTTTTCTGCGGGTCCGGCTATTTTTAAAACCAGTAAACTTATAGACCAGAACATAAACAACACAGCAAAAGCACTGGCGGCCCCAGACATGAAATTTACCATAAGTGCAACCTGAGAATTGTCGGGTGCGAAAGTAGCAAAGAATGCACCTAGCATTTGGTATAATGGTGCTCCCGGAGGATGCCCTACTTCAAGGTTTGCTGAAGTAGCAATATACTCACCGGCATCCCAAAAACTTGCTGTTGGTTCCAGGGTGAGGGTGTATGTGGTGAGTGCAATTAAAAATACCAGCCATCCCAATATTTTGTTCCACTTCTTAAAGCTAAAATCTGTCATTTTATAGTAAAATTGAATCTTATGTGGCGAATTTAATAATAAAAATAAGAATGCCCGATAATCGGGAATTAATTGAATTGAGGTTAAGTGAACTTACAGCTTATTTTACAACATTACTGCCTTAAGATTTGCTGAAGTAGTTTAGTAACGGACTTTAAAACAAAATATTTTCTGAAAAGACTGGAAATGAAGCTGTTTTGCAAGCTCTCTGTACCATTTTTTTAAAGTGAATTCAGGCCTCAAGAAAAAACTATAATTTTTTTGTGGAAAAAGTTTGTGCAATAGAAACTTTGTTTTAAATTTGCATCCGCATTACAGTAATGGCCTATGGTGTAACTGGCAACACGTCTGGTTTTGGTCCAGAAGAGTCTAGGTTCGAGCCCTAGTAGGCCAACAAATTAAACCGAATTCTGAAAAGAGTTCGGTTTTTTGTTTTGGAGAAAACTGGACGGGGGATAAAGGGGGATCAAGGATCAAGAACATTTTCTGGGTTTTTGCTTTTTTAAGCAAATAATTTTTCGAGTCTAAATAGGAAGAACTCGGTATTTCTTACTCCTCTTAATTG
>NZ_JAEHNY010000001.1:401577-421283 GCF_016236975.1 Salegentibacter maritimus | reverse complement strand
TGTAGCCTTCCCTAAAAATAAGACAGTTTAAAATTCGAAATTGTTAATTTTAAAAACGATAAACTGTCCGATGAAAAAAAGTAGATTTACAGAAAGTCAGATCATCAAGATCTTGAAAGAAAACGAACAAGGCCGAGCTGTTGGTGATATCGCTCGAGAACTGGGTATTGATAAAAGCACTATCTATTATTGGCGTAAGAAATATGGTGGAATGGAAACTAGTGAGCTAAAACGGCTTAAGGAGTTGGAAGAAGAAAATCGCAAGCTCAAGCAGATGTATGCCGATGCCAGTCTAGATAACCAAATGCTGAAAGATATACTGTCAAAAAAGTTCTAAGGCCTTCCGACAAGAAGCATAGAGCGGTTTATTTGATCAAGGAGTACCAGGTCTCCATAAAACGAGCCTGTAATGTAGTAGGTTTAACCCGTTCGATGTGGTATTATCAGACTAAGCGAGACGATTATGAGGTAATCGATAAACTTTCTGAATTGGCCACTGAGTTGCCCACCAGAGGTTTTGATGAATACTATAAACGAATACGTCGCGAAGGCCATAAGTGGAACCGGAAACGGGTATTACGAGTATACCGGCAGATGAAGCTTAAGCTAAGGCGCAAACATAAAAAGCGCATTACAGGTAGGGTAAAACATCCTTTAGAGACCCCTGAACAATTGAATCAGGTTTGGAGTATGGATTTTATGTCAGATGTCCTTTCTGATGGCAGAAAGGTACGTGTCTTAAATATAATTGATGATTGCAACCGAGAAGTACTGGCTGTAGATCCAGGGTTGAACTATCCTGCTAGAAAGCTAGTGGAGACTTTAGAACAATTAGAAGAAGAAATTGGATTACCACAAACTATCCGTTGTGATAATGGCCCTGAGTTTATCTCTAAAACATTCAGTCAATGGTGCAATAGAAAACGTGTGGAAATACGGTATACCCAGCCAGGTAAGCCAATGCAAAACGGGTATATAGAACGTTTAAATAGATTTTATAGAGAAGATATATTAGATGCTTACTGGTTTAATGATTTACATCAATTGCGTTCTTTAAGCAATAAATGGATGGAAGATTACAATAATAACCATCCGCATCAATCCCTGGGCAATAAATCACCAAGGGAATACAAACCTCGATTCGGGGAAGAATTCTTCCCCGAATCGAATGATATTAATGAAAATTTATTGAATTTAGCCCTGTCTTAAATTGGGGAAGGCTACAATGCCAGGCCGCAAGTGTAATTGATATTTTGAGAATCATCAATTAATTCAATATGCTTTTTCTTCGTTTATTTGCTGAACATGTTTCTGTTTTTCATTCGTAAAAGGTTTAAAAATGGTGAATTGTTATTTCTTATCTGGTTTTCGCTGTTCTAACAATGTCCCTGCTTAAACTAGGCTATCTGGTGACAAAGAATATTGAGAAGAAATGGACAGCCCAATTATACAATTGGAGCCTTACATTCAGCAATTTTATATTAAATTTGGAGATAGGGATACCGCTAGCTATAAATGAAAATTCCCTTGAGGCTAACCCCAGGGGAATTGAAAGATCAGACAGAGTTGACATTACACTCCCCATAAATAATTATAAATATCCTTAAACTGTCTTACAGATGGGGAGTATTGTAGAATAATGGTTTAATGTTGCTGTCAAAATGTAGTTAAGTATTGCCATTAATTTTTAAAACTTACCCTTTAATCTTTTCCCTGTTGTATACGTTAAGAATAATCCCATAATATTTTAATCCTAATTTCTTTGAATATTAAAGATACGAGATTATCCATTATTCCCATTCTTTTAGACTCTGTCTCAATAAAATTTAAAATGGGCAGAGAGGAATCGGTCAATTTGAAGTCATTATAATTGCAAGACGAAAAAATATTACCATTTTAATTGTACTACCCAATTCCACTATGATTTGATACTTCCAACTTGCAGTATTTAGAGCAATAAAAAGGTGGTTACATAGTCTCTAAATATGAAAATTAATTTTCAAGTTCTTCATCATTTATTAATTCGGTATGAAACTCGCCATTAGTAAAACGGATAAATTCAGGGGCATTCGGGTCGCAGGGCCTACGCTCAGTGTCTTTAATAAAAGTTACATTAAATTTACCCCTAACTTCCTTGGTCCGCTCATTGAACTCTGTAATGGTAATGGTGTTAGTAAGGGAATCTGGCTCATACACCTCAAAAACATCACAAAGCACATCACCATCCGCCGCTAATGTCGCAAAAAGAGCAGCGTTTAGGCGATCATCAGTGCTAGAGGAGGGCTTAACTGTTGCTGTCAAAGTATCTTTCTCAAGATTTATAAAACCTAGGGATTGTCTTCTGATACCTTCACCATCATAAACAGATAGAATAATTCCGAAGTAATTCGATGTTTCATTTCGCTGAATAGCATAAATATGTGATTGCCAATCTTTACCATTCTTTTGAGCCCTAGCCAAGCCAGAATCTATTGGGTTGGGCGATTCGGTCAATAGATTATCATCGTCATCATTGCTACATGAAAGCAGCATTCCTATGGACAGCAGTACTAAAACTATCTTTTTCATCAGTTTAAGATTTGAACGGTTTTGGCTTCAGAGGAACCGTCGGCAAAGTTTACTTGTATAAAGAACAAACCCGAACTAAGCCCAAAATCTAGTTTGATATGTTCTTTGTTTGAAGTACGCAACTCGTTGATTTTATGCCGATATAACGTTCGTCCCTGAAAGTCAATTATATTGACTTGAACAGCATTATTTTTCAATTTTTTATCAAACTCTACGGTAATTTCTTCATAACCTTTCGCGGGATTAGGATATACTATAAAAGTGTCCACCGTTTCTGGTGCATTTATACGGTATGGAGCACAGGCGAAACCAGGTGGTGGATCAACAGCAGTAATCGTTCGCTGACTTACCGTAATCGTGTTCGCTGCATCGGTCACGGTCAATCGCAATGTGAAATTAAAGTTCCCGTTCATTTGATAAGGAGCATTATATGTATAACTAAAACTAGTTCCGACAACGTCCCAATTAATTCCATTTTGGGAGGTTTCCCAAAGATAGGTATACGAGGGCTGCCCACAATTGACCTCGGCTTCAAAAGTAGCGGATGTATTTTCACAAACGGAATATGGACCATCTATAGAAGTTGAAATCTGAGGAATTGTATTAGGGAAAAAATCGGCAATCGCTGGGCCGTTGTTTTCATATTCTGTTTTGTTATCGTTAAAGGAAAATGTACCCGTGCCTTGGCCCCCAAAGTAAACGTTTGGATTACTGAATCGTAATATTCGATTTTGACCTCCCCCGATAGGCTGTTGTCGAGCCATAATGGTACCTCGGGTACTATTCATTACGTAACCATGCTCTATGGTGCCGGTGGGATCATTATCATGACGCCCTCCAAACAGGTGTCCAAGTTCATGGGCAAAGGTAAGGTTGCCAGTTGCCGAATTTGCTTGGGCTATAGCATAACCTGTTTGAAAATCAGCATTGATTGCATCTGCTATGCCGACAATAGTCCCATAATTACCATCAGTCAACAGCAATACAAGGTCTGCATTATTAGTTTGTCTTAGGTTTTGAGCATTTACATTGGCTGAAAGATCGCCTACATCATTTACTATATCTCCAGATTCATTAAATGCCAATGGCAAGACATCAACCAATTCCACATTTAATCGGCTTACATCTACCTGTGAACCGCTCAAGGCTTGTTGCAATTGAGCTATGCTCAGGTTTGCGGTGGCATCGATGTCAGGTACGCTGGCATCTGCATTTGGAGTATAAAGCACCAGTACGCTTACCTCGCCACGGGGTGCGCATTCCACGCTTCTCGAAAATGATTCAGATCTGGATTCCGACTTCGTTGTTGTGTCCACCATTCCGCAGTCACCTTTTAATAAATTATCGTTGAGACGATAAAGTACATGAAGTCCTTCTCCCAAATCGGTAAATTCCCAAACCTCACCTTTATAGTTTACTTGACCAAAAACTTTATATCCTTTTTTCACATAGAGTAAACTACCATTAACATCTGTTTTTGAAGTTCCCAGCCAAGAGAAGTTAGCTTTGTCCTTAGAAATAATATTACTGTAAACAAATGCCAGGTTTGTTTCTGAATTAGGTAAATTAAGATATACCGTATTGCCCTCGATTACATCATTAATTGTATTTAAGGTAACGAGTTGTTCATCGGTAAATGCTGTGGAGGCTCTGATTTTTAAGAGTTTTGTCTCCTGACTCTGATTTAATTCCACATTTTGCTTTTTGTCAAATTCAAATAATTTCTCTTGTCCAGATAGAGATAGGGTAAAAAGACTAATGATACATACTGTTAAGAATTCTTTGTAGATTTTTTTCATTTTATAATGTTTAAATATTATCATATTATAGTCATGATATTTAATTTTATTAATTATATTTTTACATGTTATAGCTAATATAATGATAATTTAACAAATGTTAAATAAACTATTGATATTGAAATAAGTTTTATAACGTATTAAATGCAAATAACCTGAAACGTTACACGTAGGATGCAGTTTTTAATAAAAGAGAATTGAAGTTATTATTGGGATTAAGATTTCATACAAACACTAAGTTCCATAAGCTACAAGTTCTTCACATTATGCTATGGAGAGCAGGTAAGCTACCTGAAAATATTGTATAGGTACATTTGATGTAGAAGCGCAACGCACTATTTCCATTGTTTTGACCATCGTTTTATTCTATAAGGCTAACGAAAAAACATAGCTACTGAAAATGCTATTCAGGAATTTCAAAAAGAAATAATTAAAACTTCAGAAGCAGAATTATTAAATACGGTTAATAATTAAATAAGTTATCCTAGAAAGACTCTTTTTAAAAAGTTTAACACAGCATAGGAACAAATTGCTATTTTCCGTAATGATTTGACTACTTTAAAACTTAATAACTTCAGCTGGAATTTCGCAACTTAACAGTACTTTCTTTTCCAATCAGAAAAAAATGGAGATATTCTTTTGAAACATAAAATATTAATAAGAGTAACAAATTCGGTGTTAATATAAAATAAAAAGAGCATTACCTTAATTTCAATTTAAATATTTATGAGCG
The DNA here is from genome assembly GCF_016236975.1 of Salegentibacter maritimus. Taxonomy (NCBI): domain Bacteria; kingdom Pseudomonadati; phylum Bacteroidota; class Flavobacteriia; order Flavobacteriales; family Flavobacteriaceae; genus Salegentibacter; species Salegentibacter maritimus. The sequence continues at coordinate 416,183 of NZ_JAEHNY010000001.1, read as the reverse complement.
ATTAATAATCGGGTATTTTATTATCAAGTATTTAATTTTTATTCTATCTTTATAACACCAAAGATGATCAAATTATATGAGTCTTATTGTTCTTTCTATTTTAGTGAATGATTCGGTGAATATATCCAGAATTTAGAATACAAAGTCGCGGTTTTAAAGATCTTGTGAAGCCTAAAAAACTTCCTGCCACCCCTACGAACCTTCTTTAAAAGGATATAAAAACACTGTTAATCTATTGATTTTCAGTGTTTTTTGTTTTTTCGATATCATTTGATATGGTTTGATATCGGATCAAGACGGATCAAGACCATTTTCTGGGTTTTTGCTTTTTTAAGCAAATAATTTTTCGAGTCTAAATAGGAAGAACTCGGTATTTCTTACTCCTCTTAATTGTGCTCTAAAGGCTTTTATTTTGGCATTTAATGATTCTGTAGAGGCATTGGTGCATTATCAGCTTTAACACCATATATTTCATTTATTGTTTGCCTTAGCCTGGTTCACCAGTCTATTATATAAATTAATGATTCTATCCATATTTGGTTCATTTTTCATCCAATACATTCTTTTATTTTCTGTAGGAATCCACCTATAAAGCCAGGATATTCCTCCTTTCTTATAGTAATGTGATTCTTGCTCATAGACTTTATCTTCAAGTGACTTTTCAAGAGTGACGAGATTGTTTCCCTGTTGTTTGAGCTTATCAATTATTTCAGGTAGATAATTTTCATTTATTAAGTTGTCGTGACATAAATAAATCTGATTGATTTTTCTACCATAAAGACGAGTAGAAAGAGAATCAAAAAATTGGAAATACTCTATTGTTTTATTGACATATAATTTTCCTATTTGTGCAGCTGATTCAAGATCAGATTTTTCTAGATAGTGTTCGTATACATAATTAAACATCCAATCAGAACTCTCTACTGTAAAAGGTGTAGAAATGTATTTTTTCTTTTTTAAAAACGCACCAATCTGTTTGTGTTGAGTGGTATCTTTACCTAAATCATTGTAAGGAAATCGGAAATATTGAAGTGGTTTGTTGTATACTTTAGTCAACTCCCTTGTTATGCCCTCCCCTTTCTCAATATCAAGCTTGAAAAAAGGATATCCTATATCTGAATATCTTGAATGACTGAAAGAATGATTTCCGGCGGTTACATAATCTCGTTGAATCCAATTGTTTAATAATTCAAAGTTCTTATTTACTGAGTCAGTCTTATAAATTAATTTTTCATTTATAAAAATAGCAATTGGTATTCTTAGTGAATCTAATTTTTGTAACAAAACCGATTGATAATTGTTCTTTTTAAAATTTCTCGTATTTGGAACATCATCAATAGTTATAGAAATATTAGTTTGAGCATGAATGGGAAAGCTCATAAAGATTAAAACTATTATTCGAATATGTTTTATGTTCATTTAGTTTTTTAAATATTTGAAAGGTTCTTATAGATAGCCTTTGTGTAACTAAATTTAATGTTTATCAGTTAAACTTAAAACCTGACAATTCCCAATATACTGAGACAGCCTGTCCTAATTTAGCTACTGAGGTAGTGGATTATGGTTTAATTACATTTATACATAGTAACTTAAAATACTTTATTTTTCATTGTCAATAAGCCAAGGTTCTTTAAATTCCGTCGCTTTTGTCAATTTCTTTTTTAGTTCTTCTCGGTCTAATTCAAATTTCGAATATTCTGATCGCTCATAAAGTAGGTTATAACCCGACTGATTAAGTCCATATTTTACTAATGTATAAAAATCGGATTCCGCTTTTTTTAAATCCAGATTATCCTTGTTTAACTCAATTTTTAAAAGATCAACTAAAGTGTCATTTACAAAGTGATTTTCATAATTCAGTTGGTTTTTATCAGATTTCATTGAATTAATCTCTTGAATAATCTCATAAACAATTGAATCATTATTCTCTGCCCTCCTACGATTCCAAAATTCAGCGTAATATTCTCCTTGAATTTCAGGCATATCATGGGTCAATTCCAAACTATCGATTAGATCCTCAAAGTTTCGTTTTATATAAATATCCTGAATTAAAAATTCGTTTTCGTATTTCAAAATCAGATTTTCAAGTTTGCTATATCCAATTTTTTTAAATGATTCGTGAACCATTTTTAGATTTTCAGGTTTTCTAATCCAAGAGTTCTTTGTCCAGTCTCCATTTCTCAAACTGAAGAATGAAGTTTGGTTTTCTGAATAAAACTGCAATTCTGATTGCTTGTCCTTTTTACAGGACAGAAATAGAAAAATTGGAAGTAAAATTGTTAAGAGTTTGTTCATTATCTATTATTATGCGAGGTCTCGTATAATTGGCACTTAGGAGTTTAAAATTAATATTTTTAAGAGGCACATCTGTAAGTAATTCCAAAGCAAAATCGGTAAAGCTAATCCCGATTTTGCTGTAGATTTAGTCGAATATAACATAATTGTAGTTATATTTTTTTGTGCATTAGCTTTTTTTATATTCCAAATTGCCTTAAATGATGGTCGGTGTGTTTGTAAACTAATATTCCTATTTGCTCTTTTGTCATTCTGCCAAAAAAATCGTGGATAAAGTCAGGGTTGTTGAAATTTTCGTATTCCTTAATTAATGAGATCCAGTGTGACTTTTCAGGTTCGATTTTGCCAGTCAATTCCTTAACCTTAAACTGCTCGGAAGTGGGAATATTTTTGTCAAAAGACTTTTCATCTTTTATCATTTTGTTTAAAGCTATTTTTCCAAAAATTATTCCTAAAAAGGTCTGTTTATAGGTATGATTTTCTTTTCCAAGAATCCATTTGTTCCAATACGTATTGTGCTTAAGCATTTGGATAGAATTCATTTTACCCCATTCAGCCTTATGATCTTCACTTATTTTCTCAATTCTATCGATTAGTTCTTCCCGAATATTCTTGTTAAAAATTGTTTTCATTTATTCAATTCTATTTAATCTAATTTACTTGGTTATGTCTAGTTTAGACTTATCATATGCCAAGAAGTTTTTGGTTCTTTTTTAATATAAAAACAGTCGAAGCCTGGTGAACCTAATTTACTAAAAGCTGCAAACCAGCACAGGATTTCCATATGAGACAGATTTAACATTGTTCTTATTAACTGTTAGAATTTCGTGGAGTCATTAGATGACTATATTTGTTTATAGCTTAAAACAATAACAATGCGTCAGCTTATAGCCATCATTATTTCATTTTTCATGTTTTCCTGTATTCCAATAAGGGTAGCACCTAATATTGAAAAAGATAAATTAGTTAAAGCAAAAAAATTCAAAAGAGACCTTCCTCGTAAATATGGTTTCGTTTTTGAAGACCCAAAAGATTCTGATGAGTTTTATAAATTCATTAATGCAAAGTATGATTTAGGGTTTATTAATGTTGAATCAAATATTCCGGTTTCTATTGATAACAATACTTATTTCCTTTCATTCTACGAAAGGGAAAGAGTTTCTAAAACAATTAATTTGATTCCGATTGCGATTGATGCCGGTCTTAAATCAAAAGGAAATAGCACAATTCTTGAAGATGCCCATACATCCCGAACCGGCCGTTGGTACTTAATTTTAATTGTTACTGATAATTCATTTAAAGACTGTTTGAACCCAAATTATCCCAATCAGAACAAAATAATAGAATACCTTAGAGATCTTAAGAAAGAGTATTTAACCACTCATAATTATATTGAGACTGTTCTAAAAAGAAACGATTGATTTGTCATAATATTTATCGCTAACCTTTCAACAAATATTAAAAATGTAAACGCTTTGTATATATTATTTCTACGGTTGTAGACGATTTGGTAATGTAAAAGAAAAGTAAGGGAGAGCATTCTGTTTAGTTTTGCCTACGGTGTTATTACAAAAACAGAATTCGTAAAACTTAAAACTATGGAAGAAATAAAATTACTTTTTTTTATATTAAGTTCTTTCTTTAGCATAGAAAATGAACGGATTGCAGCCGATAAAACTGAAGTTCGTATTTTTCCCCAGGAGCAAAAAATAGAAATTTTTCAGGAAAACCTATTTGCATTAATTCAATCAAAAAATGATGAAGCCCTTGTTTTAAAGCAATGGGATAGTCTTTATAACTGGAAACAAAATAGGACACCCTGGTCAAAAGCATTAGATAATTTTCTTGTAAAAGATCTAAAATTTACTCCTGAAGAAATGACAACACAAACCCATAAGGTTTTAATAAGGCCATATCTTACACTAAAATACAAGAGTGCAAACGATTTGTCCATTATGGGAATTTGGTACAAATCTAAAAAGAATGAATTCTACATAAATCATATTCCCGGGCACAATATAAAAAGTAAAAATGGCCGGCTTAAGGGTAATTATTGGGTGTTTAGTGCCAATGATACTATTAACTTTACAATAGAACCCTTTTTAAATTTAAATGATAACCTCAAAAGCTCAAAGGTATCTTTACAGGAGCTATTAAGGAAGCATAAAAAGTAAATCGTCTTAAGGATGTCTTACCAGTCTCCAATTATCAAATTACACCAATTATTTTAGTCAGGATTTATAAAGCATGGCCAAAAAGTATATCATTCTATTCATAGCATTAATACCAACTCTCTTCTCGTGTTCAGAAAATAATTACATCAATATAGAAGAAGCTCCCGAAATAGAATTTAGTAGCCTTAATACTATTAACCGGGAGAAATATAGTTTTACAAATAAAGTTAGTAAACAGAATGTTTCTATAATTAACAGTGTAAAAAAAAAAGGATTTCACTTTTATAACAGCTTTAAATTTAAAACAGAGGATATTGGTGTTTTGGTTGGAGGAACAGGATTAAGGGCTAGAGTTACTCAAAATGGTGGTGGTTCCTGGCAGGAATTTCGTTTTTCAAAATTTGCAAATACCTTTCATTCAGTTGCATTTTCCGGTCACACCTTTTTTATTGTTGGTGAGAGTAAATATATATTCAAAAGTAAAGATTTAGGAAAAAACTGGAGTGTTTATAATTCGGAATTTCTTTTTGAAGATAAAAATTCTCTTTCAAAAACTGACTTCTATAAAATTCGTTTTCTTGACCATAAAATTGGCTTTATTGCTGGAGAGCGCAACAATAAGCCCGTTATATTAAAAACAAATAATGGAGGAAAAAGTTGGGAAATTTTCAATAATAGCGAAGCATTAAAAAATAGTGAAGCCATAACAGATTTTCATATAAGTTCCAGTGAAGAATTAAGTATTGTAACATCTCGTGGAGAATATTTTGTAACAAAAAATGGAGGTACTAACTGGGAACTGATTCTCAAAACAGCAGCATTAAACTCCATTGCATTCAAAAATGCAAATAGGGGTTTTGTAGGAGGGGTAAATGGTACACTTCTTTACACCCATAATGCTGGAAAGAACTGGAACAAAATTGCAGTTCCGGAAAACCCAAATATTACAGATATTACTTTTACTAACAAAAAAGCCCTAATCACTACCTCCAAATCATTTTCTAAAAATAGGGCTGAATTTGTCTATGAAATAGATGAAAACAGAAAGAAAGTCTCCCCTTTTCTAACAAAAACAGATAAAGATGTCTTGTTCATAGGGGATTCTTATGCAATTGATGCTTTAGAAAACAATATTTTCATTCTAGATAGGAATAACTTGTATAAAACACCCGGCAAGTAGGTTCTAATTTTTTTATTGAATATAAAAGCTTACAGCCTCCAGTAGAAAGCAATATTAGATTATGTAGATGCTATGTAAACTATATATATAAACTTGTAGACAAAGTGTAGCTAACCAAAATAACAAGAAGATTGGCAAACCTTTAAATTCGCTATAAAAACTTAAAACCAATTAATTATGAGTGTAAAAACTATTTCAATTGTATCTTACCTTACCATTATAGGTTGGATCATTGCTTACTTTTCCAACAAGAACCAGGATTCAAAAAGTGAACTCGCTTCGTATCATCTTGGGCAAAGTATGGGCATCTTCATTTTTGGCGTTATTCTAAATATAATACTTGGGTTTATCGCAAATGTTTTTTCTTCTTCGGGTGTTATATTGTTTTTATTAGGACTAGTCCCACTTATATTTATCATTTTAGGAATTATCACAGCCAATAACGAAGCTTTAAAACCCGTCCCAATTATAGGAACCTATTTTGAAGGAAAGTTTAACTTTTAAATCATTTATTATGAAAAATATGCATTTATCATTCATTCTTTTGTTTACAGTGTTTATTGCTTCGGCCCAAATAAACCCACAATATATAGAAGCTGCCGGACAAACTACATATCAAAGAGACGTGAAGCACTATGAAGCAACCATTAGAATAAGCAACACAACCACCTATGGAAATGATGCCGAGCTTGCATTAGAGAATAGGAAAACGATTTTTTTACAAAAATTAGATCAACTAGGCTTAGACAGAAATCAGGTTCATATTGGCGACACCGCTAAAAATGAAGGTTCCAAAAACAGACAACATACTGACTATGTGGTAGAAACAACCGATGAAAATGAAATAGAAAAAATTCAGTCTTTAGGAAAGATAGACTCGTGGAGTTATAAGCTACATGAAAAGGTGATTTACAAACCTCTCACAAATAAATCAGATATAATTAGCAAAGCTTTAGAAGATGCAAATAAAAATGCAGAGGTAATAGCTAATGTAATAGGGCAAAAGATTGGTAAAATACTAGTAGTATCCGATTATAACTATGAAGAAAGACCAGACTCAGCATTCTACACAAAAGAAGACCGTACCTACCGTATTGTAGTACGTTTTGCCATAAATTAGAAATCCGTGATGCATAGAAATAAAAAAATAGAGCTTCAGTATTTACCCAATTTCAAAGAAGAAGAAATGGAGGTTCTCCTAATCGAATACGAGCGGTATAATAAATTTAGTAATTCAGTAAAGATCCCCCTTATTATTCTGTTGCCGGCTGCAGGCATTATGCGTAGTATAAAGAATAAGTTACCAACAAACATTCTGGTTGTTATTGCTATTGTTATACTTCTAATATTAGCTATTTGGTTAATTGTTATTACAAATAGAATAATTAAGCAAAAAAGAATTGTGAATAAGAAGCTTAAAGCAATGGCGAATGCTCAGCAATATCCTTTTAATAAAGTAAAAAAAGAGTTTAATGTCCTGGTAAGAAAAAATTATAAAGGTTCCAAAATATAATCATTCCTTATAAATGAAACCTCATTTCACAAACCGTGTTCTAAAAAAGCCAAAATGATAAACATTTTTAGCAAAAAAGATAAAAATATATGTATTTATTGTACACAGCAAGATTTAGAAATCAACGGGGTTTCCATTGAATATCCTATTCAACTAAATAAACTAAAAAGACTTTTTGGGAAGCCCAACCAAGTGCTGACCGATGAAAAATATACTTTTACGAAAACCTATGTTTGGGATTCTCTGGGAATAAAGGCATTAGAATCCCTAGGCTCTATACATAGCATTCAATGTATCTACTCAAATAGCAAAAGATTAAAAAATTCACCAAAGAAGCTTTTTAAGGGCACATTGTTTCTTAATAACAAATTGTTTATTATTGAAGAACAGAAATCTATTGAAAAAACTTATTTGCAAGGCTTTTGGAATGTGGGCAAACTACAACTCCCCGATGATAACAAAGCTTTTGCTGTGAATATTTGGTATAATAAATATTTTAAAATACCGGAAAATAAGTACAAAATACAACCTCTAAACGAACCCGAAATCAATTTTACCGACTTTAACTTTAAGCTTTGCATTCTCCAAATTTTGATGTATGAAAGAGAACTCCTTTTACCCAAATTTGACATCTATGAGTTTATTAGATGGTATAAAAAGCGATCAATAAATACTGAAGAAGAACGATTTGAACCAATCCCTGAAGCATTAGACTACTTAAAAAAGCTCCCAATTCCCATGAGGTTTGCCGGTGAAATTACCGAAATATATCAGGATGGTGGTAATGAAATTTACTTGAATACCTGTTTGGAATGCGAAGGTTATGAAGACTATTGGAACATTACAAGCATTGAAGATTTAAAACACTTCCCAAATTTAAAAAAAGTTACATTGTGCTATGCAAAAGACAATATTATGGCTGAACTTATTGAAATGGAAGTTGAAGCAAAATGGCTATAAAAAGACCAGCTAATTTTTTAATATAGTTTTAGTCGATAGATTAATATGAGTAGATTTTGGAGCACATTTAAATTGATTCACAATCCTTTAAAGGATAAAAGGAATAAAAAGGATGAAATCAAATCAACCTGCCAGGATCTTAAGTGTTCAAAATGTGGTAATACGGCTGCTAAAATTGAGATTGTTGAGCCAAATGCTTATCCAAAGGATGCTGTTAACTGGAATATAAAGGACTATGAGCTTTATGAAAAATATCGAGATTTCAGCTTAAATTACTTACTATACACCGGGCCAGGTGGTAGTAATGGGTATATTGGAGATCCAATTGATTTGAATCGGAAAAAAGCTATAATTGATGCTTTTACCAAACCCTACAACTCTATTAAAATTAGACAGCAGTTCTATGATATGGCTGGTTTTTGTACTATGTGTAATAAATTTTATTGTAGTAAACACTGGCACACCACGACTTCTGAATATGGAAAATGCCCCGAAGGGCATCATAAATCCCTGGATCCCCATTGGTCTCCTGATATTGAATAATAAAATATATGCCAATTGATTCTAAAATAGGACACGGCACTTTGAAAAGGAATATAATTAAAGCTTTACTTTTAAGTTAAGTTAGCCAAAAAATCATCCAGGTCAATATCTTTACTCAAACCAAATTTTTGTTTTAAACGATATTTAAACATCCTAACGCTTTGAGGTTCTATATGTAAGGCTTGTGCAATCTGCTTTGTAGTCATTTTTAAGTACAGATAGGTACAATATTTTAGATCTAAGGGTGTTAGTTTCTTTACAGCCAATGCATTTAACTGATTAAAAAAATCGGGATGAACTTTTTGTATTTGTGTTTTAATATTTTCAAAATCAGCAGCCAAAAGCATTTCTTCCTTTAGTAACTTTTGTATTTTTTTTGTATCACCTTCCTGAATATTCGATTTTATTTGTTGCAACATATCGTTTTTGTACTCGATAAGTAAAGAGTTTGCCAATGATTCTTTTTCTAACTGTTGCTGCTTAATATTTAAAAGTTCCTGTTCGGCCTTTAATCTAGACTGCTCTTCCTTTTCAAATTTTAGCTTCAAATTTGCCCTATGTTCGCTTTCTTCTTTTTCCCGTTTCAGTTTTTCTTCACGTTCAATAGAATACTTTAACTTAAAATGATATGATACAAACATAAATACAAGCCCAAAAAGCAATGCAAGCGCAATGCCACCATAGAGATAATTTTGTCTTTTTTGAAATGTTTCGCGTTCCTTCAGCAATTTAAGCTGCTGATCTTTCTTTTCTGTTTCAAATTGTATTTCCAACTTTTGAGCATTTAGCAACTGCTGTTCGTCAAAAGACTTCTTCAATAGTTCTTCTGCCCTTTCCTGGTAATTTAAAGCCGATTTTAAGTCATTTCTTTTTAAGGCTATAGCTGCAAGCTCCTTGTTTACCCTGTATTCCAGCTTAAAATAATTTCCTTTATCGTTCATTAGTAAAGTCAAGCCCTGCAAAAGATACTGTTCTGCAAGCCCTACATTTCCCTCTTTTTTGGCAAAGCCACTCTTTATACCAAGTACATTGATCCATTTTTCTGAAGAAGCTTCATCTTTTTCAAGTTTATCTTCGGCAAATTTGAGGTAATAAAATGCTTTCTCCTTACGAACTTCCATGGGTTCGCTAGACCATTCAAGATAAAAATTTGCAATATTGATACAGGTGATTACAAATGTATCGCCACTTACTTCTTTTGGGTTAGATTGCTGAAGTTCAAATGATTTTCTTAGATATTGAAAAGTGCTATCTAACAATTTTTTTTTCCTGGTTTCTCTATAACGTGCCAGGTACATACTGGACATTCCGTTATTTACATTTACCTGTAAATTGATATCTCTTGCATCAATAGCATATTTCTTACATTTTAAGATGTATTTTTCCATCTTTTCTTCATCTCCCCACCTACTGTAGGTGCTATATAAAAGATAATTTAGATAGTATTTTGTTGTTAAATCGGTATTATTCTCCTCTAGATACTGCAACCCGGTTAGAGCATCTTTCACCACATCATCGGGCAAATTAAGATGATAGTTTAGATAAGCTTTGGCCCTATAGGCTACAGCTTTAGAAGTATTATTTTTTGCCTTTTCCGCAGCTTCAAAACTAAGATCCAATAGTTTCTTCCCCATTAAAAGGCTATCTCTGGAAACGTAAAGGCCGCTTTGATAAGCATATAGATAGGCAAGATCGTCAGCCGAATTGGTTCTATAAATCGTATTCTTTAAGCTTTCAATTGCTTCCTGCGTCTTGTTTTGCATTTGAAGCAACTCTACAGAATCGAGTGCCTGCCTTGTGCTTTCCAAAATATTTTGCGCTCTGCTAAGCGTTCCAGATAATAAAAGGGCTAGAAATATAAAAATCCTCATTTAATGATATGCTGCGTTGTATCTACAAAAATAGAAACTAATAGAAAAGAATCAGGCTTAAAACAATTAAAATGGTCTCTTTTCCCATCGTGTTTCTAATTTCAAAGAACTGTTTATCAGTACTTAAAAATAATTGTAGATAGTATGTATATACAAAATTCATAAAGTAGATACTATGTAGCGTTTTCAATAGACCTCATTTTCTTTTTAATGTTGACTTTTACATCAATCATTCAGGCGCTAAATAAAGGTTTAAGCCATTCAACATTTTTAGAATTAACAATAACCATTTGAATTGAATAAGTTTTGTTTTGATGAAATATATTTTCAGCTCCGTTTTTGTACTTATAATTAATACAATGTTGACTGCACAAACTACGCCTGTGCCCGATGCCAATTTTGAAGCTTTTTTAATTGCCGAGGGTATAGATACAAATGGAATTACCGGAGATATTTTAAATTCAGATGCTACTAATGTTACAACATTAGATGTCTCTGTAAACAACATCACAGATTTCTCAGGACTTGAGGCTTTTGTAAATATCCTTTCATTAGACCTTAACGGAAATCAATTTGCAACTTTACCATTAAGTACATTAACTAATTTAGAAGAATTGAGGTTTAGCGGTAATATGGCCCTCGCAAATCTAGATCTTTCTGCAAATACCCAACTTAAAATAATTATTGCGCGCTCTAATGGCAATACCAACAATGCGCCTATCACTTCTTTAGATCTTTCTTCAAACACTCTTTTAGAAGAAATAGAAATATATAACTTCTTTAATCTATCTAGCGTCATATATCCCAATACAAATACCGTTAGGGATATATATATGCTACTACGTTCTAATATTAATGTAGATTTTTCAGACTATGATAACCTAGAACATCTTTTTTTGAGCACCAACTTCAATAATTCATTAACAATTAATGCCCTACTCCCAAACAACCAAAACAGCTTAAAAACGCTAAGCTGCCAGGGCGGAAATATTACTAATGTAAACGTTTCTAATTTTCTTGCTTTAGAACAGCTAAGACTCCAAACTACAAACACCCAAACAATACAGTTACCACAAACAAATTCGCTTAAGGACATACGAATAAGCAATCATTTAATTAATACTATTTCTTTTGAAAATGCTGCTATGCTGGAGACTTTATATATTCAAAATAAAAGTGGCTCCTCCCCTACAAATATCGATATCACAAAAAACTCACAATTAAAAGTTTTAGTGGCAAGGTCAAATCACATGACCAATATAGATGTAACCCAAAATAGTTCACTAACCAATATTAATGTTCAGAGTAACCAACTTACATCACTAGATGTTACCGAAAATAAAGTTTTAGAAGAATTAACAGCATCTTATAATATGTTGTCAGACATTGATGTTAGGCAAAATATACTTCTAAGAAGGCTAGCACTTTCAAATAATGAGATCGCCAATCTTGATGTTACTCAAAACAGGGAATTGCAAAATCTTAATATAGCTAATAATCTTTTTACCGGTACGGGTCTGGATATAACACAGAATATTGCCTTAAGCTCTCTAGATGCTTCCAATAATCAAATTGAATCACTTAATATTACTAAAAATAGTTCACTAGGGAATCTGGTTTTACACCACAACCTCTTTACTGGAACCAATATTATAGATCAATATCACGACATTTGGCAAACAAACGGAGCTTTAAGAGCTTCAGACGAACTGGATGTAAGTTATAATCTCTTGTCGGGGAAAATTCCAGATTTTGCTTCATTGGCCTTAGATGGAAAAACCAATTATTTTGAATTAAAATTTGATAACAACCACTTTCATTTTGGAGATTTTGAAGATGAACATAATACCTATGTACAATTATTGAGTACATATTGGACCAAAATACCTTCCATTGTCCTTTTTAGAAAATATACCTACGCTCCACAAGCAAAAGTAAATTCAATAGAATCGTATACTCCCAATGTTAATGACACTATTACATTGAATACTACAGTTAGAGGAAATCAAAATAACTATCAATGGTTTAAAAATGGTACAGCAATTCCCGATGCACCAAATGAGCCTAATTTAATTTTATATAATGTGTCCGAATGTGATAATGGTGTATACCATTGTGAAATCACAAGTGATTTGGTGCCATTTGAAAATAATAATCCCCCCGGAACCAACGGAAAGAACCTACTTTTAATACGAAATGATATTACTGTAGATGTTCAAGGTACAAACAAGTCATGTACAAGTGTGGTTAATCCGGCCAATGATGAAACCGGTGTCCCTATAAATACAGGACTTGAATGGAAAGATGATTTTGGCGCTTGTGGTTACCTATTAAGTGTAGGAACCAATGCTGAGGCCAATAACCTTTTAAGCAATATTGATGTAGGAAAAACAAGTAATTACAATTTTAGCAATAATCTTGCTCCTAATACTACCTATAATGTTATTGTGGTACCATATTTCTCTGATGGACCATTAAACTCTGGATGTACTATTCAATCCTTTACCACCGGAGGCAATATTACAATTCCTGAATGTAACGAACTTAGTCTGCCAGCACCATCGGCTGCAGATGTGGCTGTGAGTACTCACATAGAATGGACTCGGGTAAATGGTGCAGATGGTTATTATCTAAATGTTGGCACCAGTGCAGGAAATACCGATATTGTAAATAATATAAATATTACCGGTGGAAATAATAACTCTTACGATATCCCCTCAGACTTACCTTCTAATACGGTAATTTATGTTAACATACTACCGTACAATGCTGAAGGGACAGCCAGTGGCTGTAAAGAATTTAGTTTTACCACAGAAACTATTGCTACTATTCCAAATTGTACTTCAATTACCAGTCCGCTAGACGGTGCAACCGATGTTAGCATTAGTGAAAATATTAGCTGGGATGCTGTACAAGATGCCGATGGATATTATATAAATATTGGAACAACTGCAGGGGAAAATGACCTGGTAAATAATACCGACCTGACAACAACAACAACAACTTATAGCCCTGCAACCGATTTCCCTGAAAACACCACTATCTATGTTTCGGTTACTCCTTATAATGTGGTAGGAAGTGCCACAGGATGTACAGAAATAAGTTTTACCACGGAAACTATAGCTACTATTCCAAATTGTACTACAATTAGCAGTCCGGTAGATGGTGCAACCGATGTTAGCACCAATGAGGACATTAATTGGGATGCTGTACAAGATGCCGATGGATATTATATAAATATTGGAACAAATCCAGGAGGAAATGATCTGGTAAATAATACCGACCTTACAACAACTAGTTATACCCCTACAACCGACTTCCCTGAGAATACTACAATTTATGTTTCGGTTACTCCTTATAATGCGGTAGGAAATGCCACAGGCTGTACAGAAATAAGCTTTGCCACGGAAACTATTGCTACTATTCCAAATTGTACTACAATTAGCAGTCCGGTAGACGGTGCAACCGAGGTTAGCATCAGTGAAAATATTAGCTGGGATGCTGTACAAGATGCCGATGGATATTATATAAATATTGGAACAAATCCAGAAGGAAATGATCTGGTAAATAATACCGACCTTACAACAACTAGTTATACCCCTACAACCGACTTCCCTGAAAACACCACAATCTATGTTTCGGTTACTCCTTATAATGTGGTAGGAAGTGCCACAGGATGTACAGAAATAAATTTTACCACAGAAACTATAGCTGCTATTCCAAATTGTACTACAATTACCAGTCCGGTAGACGGTGCAACCGAGGTTAGTATCAGTGAAAATATTAGCTGGGATGCTGTACAAGATGCCGATGGATATTATATAAAAATTGGAACAAATCCAGGAGGAAATGATCTGGTAAATAATACCGACCTTACAACAACTAGTTATAGCCCTACAACCGATTTCCCTGAAAACACCACAATCTATGTTTCGGTTACTCCTTATAATGCTATTGGCAATGCCACAGGATGTCCAGAAATAAGTTTTACCACGGAAACTATAGCTACTATTCCAAATTGTACTACAATTAGCAGTCCGGTAGATGGTGCAACCGATGTTAGCACCAAT